>CALXNP010000036.1 GCA_944389785.1 uncultured Anaerobiospirillum sp. | reverse complement strand
GCCCATTGCTATAAAGTGGCACGATGGGTTTGACGAGAGGGGCATGAGGGACTAAATCCCGCTTCCCCTACTCTACTATATGAATAATGTAATAAATTTTATTATAAATAATCTAGAATTAGAAAAAAATGTTAAAATTTTGAGCTCAAGCATTGAATATTTTTATAAACTTATAAAAGGATTTTTATAATGAAAAAAAACGTTTTAGCTTCTTTAATTATCGCCACTACTTTCATTTCTAACATAGCATTAAGTGCCGATCATACAGCTCATAATACACATCAAAACAAGCTACAACAATCATGTTATGAAAATAAATTACCTTTTATACAGGAATTTAATATTAGTATGGATAAAATGCACACTGATATGAGTGCTTATAAGAATGCAAAAGCCCAAGATGAAGCCTTTATAAGATCTATGATTCCTCACCATCAAGGTGCCATAGATATGGCTAAAACTTTAAAAAAATACTCACAAGATAGCGAGTTATTAAAACTTGCTGATGAAATTATAGCAGCACAACAACAAGAAATTGCTTTTATGAACAATTTACTTGCAACACTAAAAGATGACACTAAAGATAATATCACTAAAGCTCAAGCAGAATATGCTCAAGCAGATGCCTTAATGCATGAGCAAATGATGAATTATTGTGCTGCTAAAGATGTTGATACTGCATTTTTACAAGGTATGATTCCTCATCATCAAGGTGCTATAGATATGGCCAAAATTTATTTAAAATATGGTAAAAATGCACAGCTAATTAAACTCTGTAACGATATTATTAATTCTCAATCACAAGAAATTACTTTTATGCAAGCTAAACTTGCTAAAAACTAATATTAATTTTTTAGTTCTAATTTAAAATTAATTTAAAGCAGCTTAAATAAATTAGCTGCTTTATTTTTCTTTTTAATAAGTTAGGATATGCTTTTTTTTCACATAATGTTAAAATTGATATTAGTTTAACTAAAGGGTTTTAAACTATGACCATATATTGTAAAACTGAAAAAGAACTAAGTGATGCTTTAAAAAATGATGCTAGTCAAATTATCATTGACTATAACCTTAAAGAAGGTGTGCTTAAAATACAAGCTGCAGGCTCTGTAGCTTGGGCTGTTGCTTTAGGCACTATTTCTGTAGCACTTGCTACTGTAGTTGTACCTGGTATTAATCTTATACATAGTCTTAGTTTATCTACTGTACTTACTTCTATTTTTGGTCTAAGTGGCAGTGCTTTACTTGCATCTTTGGTCTATCATGGAGGTATTAAACTTTTACATAAAATCAAAGCATATAAAAGTTCAACTATGAGTGATGGTAGATTATTACTAGAATATCAAGGTAATTAATTATAAATGAAAAGTATTAACAAAGCCCTAGCTTAAAACTAGAGCTTTGTAATGAAGTTTAAGCTTTAATTTGTGAAATTATATCATTAGCAACTACAGCCACATCACGATTACCATCTACAGCTATATATTTACACTTACCTTTAGCTGCTTGCTCCTTATAAAAAGCAACTAATGGCTCTGTTTGCTCATGATAAACTTGCAGACGGGATCTTACTGTAGCCTCTTCATCATCAGCACGTATAGTTAAAGGCTCTCCAGTAACATCATCAACACCCTCTATCTTTGGTGGGTTATACACAATATGATAAGTTCTGCCTGAAGCTAAGTGTACACGACGACCTGACATTCTTTTTACAATCTTCTCATCAGGTACTTGGATCTCAACAACACAATCAATATCAATATTGCTATCAACTAAAGCTTGAGCTTGAGCAATAGTACGAGGGAAACCATCAAATAAGAAACCATTAGCACAATCAGCTTTTACAATGCGCTCTTTTACTAGACCAATAATAATATCATCACTTACAAGCTTACCTTGATCCATTACAGCCTTTGCTTTAACACCAAGTTCACTGCCTTCTTTAATAGCAGCTCTTAACATATCTCCAGTTGAGATCTGTACAATTGAGAAAGCCTTCATTAACTCTTGAGCCTGCGTGCCCTTACCTGCACCTGGTGGTCCTAATAAAATAATACGCATTAATAACTCCTGAAAATTATATATTAAAGTTAATACCTATATCATACACGACCTAAACTTACATGCAAAGCTTAAATCATATTTATAAACACATCAAACTTGTTTATATATTAAAAAATATCCCCCACCTAAGGAGGATATTTACTTTAAACTAAATTACTTAACTAAAAGCTCATTAACTAACTTAATGAAGTCACCTGGATCCTTTAGACCACCTTGCTCTGCAAGTAAGGCTTGATTGTAAATTAATTGTGCCCACTTAGCAAAACGAGACTCATCAATTTCAGCATTAGCCTTAACAATTAATGGATGAGTTGGATTAATCTCAAGAGTATACTTTTCATCAGGTAATTTTTGACCTGCAGCTTCAAGCATACGCTTCATTTGAGCTGTAAGCATACGACCTTGCTCACCAACCACACAAGATGGAGAATCTACAAGGCGTGAAGATACAACAACATCAGCAACTTTATCACCTAAAGCGTCTTTAATTCTTTGTACAATATCCTTGTACTCTTCCTTAGCTGCTTCTACTTTCTTCTTATCTTCTTCATCTTCAAGTTCGCCTAACTTTAGATCTGGTGCAGTAACTGAAACGAATTCTTTCTTATCAAACTCATTTAAATTACCCATCAACCACTCATCAACACGCTCAGGCATTAATAATACTTCAATACCCTTCTTCTTAAAGGTCTCAAGATATGGTGAATTAACTGCAGCTGCAAAATTATCAGCAGTTAAATAGTAAATCTTATCTTGCTTTTCCTTCATACGTGAAACATATTGCTCTAAGCTTACATCAGCAATAGGATTTGCATCTAAAGTTGAAGAGAAACGTAATAACTTTAAGATTTGCTCTTTATTAGCATAATCCTCAACTGGACCCTCTTTTAATACAGCACCAAATTGAGCATAAAATTCTTGATATTTTTCCTTATCTGATGCTAATTTTTCAAGCATATTTAAAGCACGCTTAGTTAAAGCTTTCTTTAACTTACGAGTTACGCCTGAATCTTGCAACAATTCACGTGAAACATTAAGAGGCAGAGCATTAGTATCAACCAATCCTTTAATAAAACGTAAATAATTTGGTAAAAATTGCTCAGCTTCATCCATAATAAATACTCTTTGTACAAAGAGCTTTAAGCCATGGTGTTGATCACGAGTAAAGAGATCCCAAGGAGCATGCTTTGGAACATATAATAATGAAGTATATTCAAGCTCACCCTCAACCTTATTATGAGCATGAGTTAAAGGATCATCATAATCATGACTTAAGTGCTTATAAAACTCATTGTACTCTTGCTCACTAATCTCTTTAGCATTTCGAGTCCATAAAGCCTTAGCATCATTAACTTGTACGTATTCAAAAACCTTTGGTTTCTCTGCTTTATCTTCTTTGTCTTCTTCATTATCTACAGAAGGATTTTCATCAAATTTCTCTTCCCAAAGTAATACAGGAGTTGAAATATGATCAGAATACTTAGTAATAGCTTGACGTAACTTCCAAGTATCTAAAAACTCAAGTTCACTTTCTTTAAAGTGTAAGATAACTTCAGTGCCTCTTGTCTCTTTATAGATATTTTCAGATTCAAAAGTACCATTACCAGTTGAGAACCAACGTACACCATCTTCTGCTTTACTATTTACTGAACGAGATAATACAGTTACACTATCTGCAACTATAAAAGCAGAATAGAAACCCACACCAAATTGACCAATTAATTGAGAATCTTTTGCCTTATCACCAGATAAATTCTTGAAAAAGTCAAATGTACCAGATTTAGCTATGGTACCTAAATGAGTATTGGCTTCTTCTAAAGTCATACCAATACCATTATCACTAATAGTTAAAGTTTTAGCATCCTTATCTGCTTTAATTTGAATTTTAAAGTCGCCATCATCCTTGATTAAATCTGCATTAGTTAAAGACATGAAATGTAACTTGTCTATAGCATCTGAAGCGTTAGAGATGAGCTCACGTAAAAATACTTCTTTGTTTGAATATAATGAATTTGCTAATAAATCTAAAAGCTTAGTTACTTCTGTTTGAAAGCCGTGAACTTGAGCTGCCATTTTAAAAAAATCTCCTAAAATAATTTAATAGTAAATTGCTGCCACCAAATTTAATACTGTATAAATAGCTTTTAAAGAGGCTAAATAATCTTTACTCATAGGTGGAGAACTACATCTTTTGTTAAAAGCTAAACTTAATATGGGGATTATTATTAAAAATTCAAGTTACCTAGCTTATGCTTAAACATTAACTATCTAAATTTTAATAAGTTTTTTAGTTATCTTTTAATACTCGTCTATATGTTAATGAAGCTGCAATAGTATGCTCATCTATACAATCTAAATCACTGCCTTGAGGCAAACCTGTAGCTAAACGTGACACAACAATTTCATATTTTTTAGCCAAAGCTGCAATATAAGAAGCAGTAGCTTCACCTTCTACTGTTGGGTTAGTAGCTAAAATTAATTCATCAAACTTATGCTCTGCTAATAATTTTTCTAAAATATCTAATCTTAATTCTTGTGGCCCTATACCATCAATTGGTGATAAATGACCATGTAAAATAAAATAAAGCCCAAAGTAATTACCACCTTGCTCAATAGCCTGCATATCAGATGGTGTTTCAACTACGCATAATAATCTTTTATCTTGACGTTTTATGTCTTGGCAAATATCACAAAACTCATGATCTGAATAATTTTGACATTGCTTACAATATACAATATTCTGCATAGCATCTTGCAGTACATCAGCAAGACGTATAGCTTCTGTTCTCTTACGTTCTAACAATTGATAAGCAATGCGCGTAGCTGAACGTTTGCCAATACCAGGCATAATTTGCAGTGCATTAATTAATTTATCTAATTTTAGACTAGATGACATCTTGTATATCCTACAACTGACAACTGCAACATATTTTGCCAAATTTTAAGCTTTAACAAATTCTATAGCAGAAACAAAGATTAAATGAGACTAGACAATTTAACTTGCTAATGATTTATGATTTAGTATTACACATATAAAATGTCAAGATGGGCAAATATAATCTTAGAACTTAACTTTAAAATTTATCTCCACTTAATTGTGTAAGTGGAGAAAATATCTATTAAAAAGGTAGTTTCATACCTGGTGGTAACTTAACACCTGCTGTAACTTCAGCCATCTTTGATGCAGATTGCTCAGCCAAACGACGATTAGCATCATTAAAAGCAGCTGCTAAAAGATCTTCGCACATCTCTTTATCATCAGCAAAGACACTATCATCAATCTCAACACGCTTTACTTCATGTGAACCATTTAAGGTAACCTTAACTAGTCCTGCACCAGATTCACCTGTAACCTCAAGAGCTTTAACTTCTTCTTGAGCCTTTTGCATTTTTTCTTGTAACATTTGAGCCTGTTTCATCATTTGGCTCATATTACCCATATTAAACATCTAGTTCTCCATAAAACGAACTATTCCTGCCAAGTTTTAAAATAAAATTATACTGTGATTAATAACTTATTTACATTGGCTGGAACACACGGACACTATCGAATAATCCTTTTGCAAGAACATTTTTACGTTCTCAAAATAAGGATCATAATAGCATTGAAAACATAGAAACTCAAGATAAACCTAAGCAATTTTCTCACTTGTTTCAATGCCTTGATCTTAATTTATTTGATTAAATCTTTTAACGCAGCAAAAGGATTATCACTATCTTCTACTACTGTCTGACCAAAACTCCAAGACGAACCTTGCAGTAAACAATCTTTTTCTAGCTCGTGACGTGGAATAATAGGGATTTCTAATAATAAACAATCCTCAAGATATTCATATACATCAAAATGTGAGTACTCATCTAGCTCGAAAATATCATATTTTTGTTCAAGCTTTAGACTTTTGAGTTTATCTTCATCGTAACTTGCTAAAATATTTGCACATAAAGTGCTTTGATATGGCATAGAACATCTTTGACAAATAAGCTCAACTACTACCTTTGATTCACCCTCAATAATATGCACTCCTTGCATATCTTGATAAAAATGTAATTGATACTCTACATCAGAAATTAGAGCATTAGTACTTTGAGCTAATCTTTGAAAATAGCTTTTATCTATAGTGCCTGTATATACTTTGTCTTGACTGCAAAGTTTTATTACATCAACACTACCTGCTAAAGGGCCTAAATTTTTATTATCGTTCATCTTTCTTTCTAGAGTTAACAAAAATAATACATTTATTTTAACATTATTTTGGATTTTTTTTCTAATTTGACCTATTATGTTTAATATCAAGATCATAGGTATAAAAACATAACAATAGGAGCTAATATGATAAAAAAAGCTACAATATTTGCAACTGCCTTAGCAGCACTTTTATCGACTAATGCTTTTGCCTATAAATTAGAAACTGTATTTGCAAGCTCAAAATTTGCAGTAAATCAAGTAATTTTAGAAGAAGATGAAAAGCTTGAAACATTACAAAATACAATTACTAGAGATAGTCAAAATCTATTAAAGAAAAAAGGATATTATCAAACCTCAACTGCTATTTTTCCAACAGGATCTATGGGTTTTAGAGGCAAAATAAATCAACAAATGCTAGCAGTATTAACCATTAGTAATTATGGTACTGAGCAAGATAGCATAGTATTTAATAAAAATGCTAATACTGCATCAGAAGGTGGTTTATATATAAGTTTTGATCAATTAAAACTTTTTGTAGACAATAAAGTACTAAATCCATTAATAAGTGAATTACAAACAGGTAAACTGCCTATAGTTATGACCAATGTACCAGTAAGTGCTGTTGGTATGGATATCAAGGGTAATTTTTATATCAGTGCAACAAATGTGGCCCAAGTAGTTGATGCAATGATTGTTGATTCTGCCTATTATCCTATGAAAGAAATCTATAAGATTAGACCAGGCTGTACTGTAAGCTTTTTAGGTTTTGTAGATAGATTAGTCAATGCAGTACCTGCATTTTTATCTATGCATGCAAGTATCAATAACATAGATTGCAGCAAAGCTGCTACTAATGGAAATAAACAAGCTAACACTAAAGCAAACAACAATACTCAAAATAACAATAATGACACCCCTACAGCACCTGTTAATAATACTACTAAAGATGATCTCGATATATTAAATGCTGTTGATGCTTTAGATGGTAAAAGTGTTAACAACAATAATAATGATGATTTACGTAAGGCTCTAGGAGGCTAAGATTTTAAAAAACACAAATACAGCTTTTAGTTGTATTTGTGTAGTAACTTAAAAATTAAATTTTATTAATAAAGACAATTTTTGATTTACTTAGCAAAAAGCTCAATTAAGTCACGTGCATGGGGTACTAAAATATCAGGATTTACACTCTTTAAAGCCTCACCAGACCAAACTCCACTTTGTACACCACAAGAAAAACTACCAGCATTGTGAAACATTTGTATATCCATAGCAGCATCCCCTACACCTAAAATTTCATTTTCTTTAATAGCTAATCTTTTAGCTAGCGTATGTATCATACTAGGATCAGGTTTTGAAGGAACTTCATCTCCAGCACAGAAGCTATCACAATACTCACCTAAAAAACTATCATTTAAATTACGTTTAATACCTATAGTTGATTTACCTGATGCAAAAGCAATTTTAATATTTTTACTTTTTAAAACCTCAAATAATTCTCTAATACCAGGAAAAATTTTAGTTTCATGTAAACTATCATGATCAATAAAAGTTTGACGATATACATCTGTTATCTTAGTAGATAAATGTAAATATTGTGGCTCTAGTAAAGAAATTAATCCCTCTTGCAGCTTTTTACCTATCATACCTTTAATAATATCATCATCAACTCTAGGTATATTTAAAGTATCAAAAGTATAATGTGTACATGCTACGATTTGCCCTATACTATCTGTAATGGTACCATCTATATCAAAAGCTACAGCTTTAATTCTTGATTTGATACTTTCAAAATTTTTAATATCTATAAGATCGCGTTTTCCCTTAACATAATAAGCTTTATCTTGCATTTTCCTTTAACCTATTTAATATATTTTGTAATTGCTCGTCTAAAGGTGCTTCTACTTTTAAATTATCACCACTTTGTGGATCTAAAAAACTAATTTTTTGTGCATGCAAAAACATTCTTTTTAGACCAAGCTCATGTAAAAACTTATTAAATTCCTTATCACCATATTTATCATCGTTACCAACAGGATGTCCTTTATAAGCACAATGAACTCTAATTTGATGAGTACGTCCTGTATGAGGCATAGCGGCAAGCAGTGTTGCGTCCTTAAAATACTCTACCACATCAAAAGTAGTAGTAGATGGAGCTCCATCTTTACTTACTTGTACCATACGCTCTCCTGAACGCAATTCATTACGTACTAAAGGAGCATCTACTATTTGTATCTTACGATTCCATTTACCAGGAACTAATGTTAAATAGCGTTTTTTTACAATACGTTGTCTAAATTGCTCATGCAGATTACGTAAAGCACTGCGCCTTTTTGCTACAATTAAACAACCTGAGGTTTCTTTATCTAATCTGTGTGCTAACTCTAAAAACTTACACTCACTTCGTAAAGCCCGTAAAGATTCAATTAGACCAAACTCAATACCACTGCCACCATGAGCAGCAATTCCAGATGGTTTGTTAACAACTAATAATAAATCATTTTCAAATAAAATGTGTTTAGATAGATCTTTTACTATGTGTAAATTAGAAGAAGGTATAAAGACACTATCTTCGCTTACTCTAACAGGCGGAACTCTAACTTCATCACCACAGCGTAATTTATAAGATGGGTTAACTCTACCCTTATTCACTCTTACTTCGCCACGTCTTAAGATGCGATAAATCATCGAACGTGGTACACCTTTTAAAATGCGAGCTAGATAATTATCCAATCTTTGATTAGCTTCATCTTCTTCTATGATGTGATAACTTACTTTTAAAGATTTTTGTTCTTTATTTTGAATAACCACTTAACTTTATTCCTACTTTTTTAAGTTGCTATATTAAAAACAAACAAAATATACTATAGTTTGATTTTCAAGTGCAATATTAATAGGCTATGCTATGTAAGTCAAATAATACCTTCTGCCTTTGACTTTAGCTTATAAATTATCCTAAGGCAAATAGCATCTAATTTTAACAATTTATGTATTTATTCTTGTAAGTTTAACAAATGTATCGCATAATACCATACTTAGTAAAAGGTACGGTAGATCATAATCATTTCTCCTGCTTTTTTTGGTATTTGATATTTCAGCTCAACAAGCTTGAGCGTCATTAAGCTGAATCTAGCTTGTGCTTACTGATAAGAAATTAAAATACGGCTGCATAATTTGACCCCAACCTCAAAGGAGGTAAAGGCGCGTCTTGCTTATGCGTACTATTAATATCAATAAGATAAATGTAAAGCATAAAATAATTTAAGCTAAAGCTAGAGTATTTATCTTATTATTAACTAAAAGGATCTTTTCTAAACATGAAAAGAATGCTTATTAATGCAACACAACAAGAAGAAGTACGTGTTGCTTTAGTCGATGGTCAAAAACTCTATGACCTTGATATTGAATCACCACAGCATGCCAACAAAAAAGCCAATATTTATAAAGGTATTATCACACGTATTGAGCCTAGTCTTGAAGCTGCTTTTGTGGATTATGGTGTTGAGCGTCATGGTTTTTTACCTTTAAAAGAAATTGCTAGAGAATACTATCCACAAGGCACTAATTTTCAAGATCAAAATGAAGTACGTAATGCTTTAAAAGAAGGTCTTGAGGTTATTGTTCAAATTGAGAAAGAAGAAAGAGGTCAAAAAGGTGCTGCCTTAACCACTTATATTTCTCTTGCTGGTAGTTATCTAGTGTTGATGCCAAATAACCCTCGTGCTGGTGGTATTTCTCGTCGTATTGAAGGTGAAGAACGTGCTGAGCTTAAACAATCCCTTGAAAATATTGGTATTCCAAATGGTATGGGAGTTATTGTAAGAACAGCAGGTGTAGGCAAGACCACTGAAGAATTAGCTTGGGACCTAAGCATACTTACTAAACTTTGGGAAATGATTAAAAACGTAGCAGCATCACGTCCTGCTCCTTTTTTAATCCACCAAGAGTCTAATATTGCTCTGCGTGCAATTAGAGATTACTTACGCCCAGATATTGGTGAGATTTTAACTGATGATAGAAATGTTTTTGAACAAATTCGTCATCATATTGAGCTTGTTAGACCTGAATTTGCCAATAAAGTACATCATTACACAGGTGATATTCCTCTCTTCTCTAAGTTTCAAATTGAAAGCCAAATTGAAACAGCCTTTTTACGTGAAGTTAGATTACCATCAGGTGGTGCTATTGTTATAGACCCAACTGAGGCTTTAACCTCAATTGATGTAAACTCAGCTAAAGCTACACGTGGTGGAGATATTGAGGAAACTGCTTTACAAACTAATATTGAAGCAGCCGAAGAAATTGCAAGGCAATTACGTCTACGTGACGTTGGTGGTTTAATTGTTATTGACTTTATTGACATGACACCAATTAAGAATCAAAGAGAAATTGAAAATAGAATGCGTGAAGCTGTACGTCAAGATCGTGCCCGTATTCAATTTAGTCGTATTTCTCGCTTTGGCTTACTTGAAATGTCACGTCAAAGACTAAGTCCTTCTCTTGAGGAATCAAGTTCTCACGTATGTCCTATGTGTCAAGGACAAGGCACTGTACGAGATACATCTTCTTTAGCCTTATCCTTACTTAGGCTTATTGAAGAAGAATCGCACAAAGAACACTCAGGAGTAGTTGTAGGTATTGCTCCTGTAGAGGTTGCTACTTTTATTCTTAATGAAAAAAGAGCATTAGTTAGTGAAATTGAAAAACGTAATAATATACGTGTTACTATCTTACCTGATGAGCACATGATGCCACATCAATATGAAGTACAAAGATTTCTAACAGATCCTGCTACTCTTGAGGGTTATGAGAATAGCAGTGCTATGCTCAAAAGCCGTGAAAAGCAAACTATTAAAGAGCAGCTAAGAGAACACACTCAAGATAGGATTAACTCTCAGCTCAACAATAATGCTGTTGATGAACCAGCTATTGATCAAGGTGTTATAACTTCTATGGCTCAAAGCCCAAAACCTATAATAGTTAAAGACACCAAAAAAGATCAAAAGCCTCAACCATCTTTAATATCAAGATTTTTTAGCTTTATTGCTAATTTATTTAAATCTCAAAATTCTAATGCGAGTAAAAATAAAAAAGCAAACACTAAGGGTAAGTATAATAAAAACAAAAACTACCCTAAAGCTAATACTAATAATAAAACAAGTAAGCCTAAAAAGTCTCTTGAGAATAAAGATAAGAGTTTATCTAAAAAAGATAAAGAAGAGAATAAAAAACTTAATAAAGTTAATACTCAAGCTCAAAAAGAGGCTCATGCTAGTGCAAAACATAATGTTGCTAACAACACTAAAAATGCAACAGTTAAGGAAGATTATAATAGTATAGCTTTTGCAGACAATCAGCTAAACGAGCATAATAATACTACTAATACAGCTAATAATACAGCAAATACTGCTAATGCTAATCAAGATAACAAATCTGATGGCAATAAAACTTTAAAGAATAGTAAAAAGAATAAAACTTTAAAGAATAAGGATGCAGTAAAAGAACCTTTAGTTGAGCAAAATACAAAACAAGCAAATGAGAACAAAAAAGAGTCAAAAACTACCATTAAGCGTATTGTTGAATTACAAAGTGAGCTTGGTATTTTAACTCAATCTCAAGATAGCTTTGATAAATGTATTGAGCAAGGTTTTAAGCCTATTATAGTTAAGTACACTAATGCTCAAGCAGGTCAAGGTGAAAGTGTAGTTCTTGATTTTAGCAATCAAACTACAGCTCGTCTTGATGAAAATGCTATGGATTTTGAATGTTCAAATAGAGCAAGTGGCTATAGCTTCAGTCAAAATAGTGCATTAATTGAACAAATTAGTGAACCACAAGAAGTTACACTTAGCTTCACACAAGATCACGCTGCTTTAGATCTAGAACAAGATCAAACTCAATTTGAGCACTCAAACTTTGCAGCTGGCTTTAGTAATGCTCAATTTCAAAGTCATAAGGACATGATTGATACAAGCAAGTAAAAGCTTATCTAACCTTTATTAATATCGGTTGTCTTTGTACAACCGATATTAAATTCCTAGTATTACGCCTCCATATAAATAACTTAAATTTTTCATAAAAGTTTGCAAGCATGTTATTATATATAAAAAGATGTGAGGATATTTTATGGAACATTTAGACAAATCCTTATTACCTAATATTTTTGATTTTATTGCTAATACCTACCCTTTTTCACTACTAGATCAATTATCTTTAGATGCCATTTCAACTTCTATTAAAATAAGTTATTACTCAACAGAAGACTGTTTAATTGATGAACAATTATGCTCTGTTGGTTTATTTATGATACGCTCTGGAGCCATTGAGCAAATTAATACTGATGGCAGTTTACGCTCACGCTTAGGTGTTGGAGATTCATTTGGTTTTACACAAATGAATAAAAAGGGAAATAGTGATTATAAAGTTGTATTCTTAGAAAACACCTTACTTTATGTTATTCCACGTCAAGTGCTTGATTTAGTTATTAGTAAAAATGCCAAATTATCTGAATATTTTGATAGTAAAGATTGGGTAAGATTATCCTCAACTCATAAATACTATGAACAACAAGCTCAAAATTTTGCTGTTAATAATAAGACATTAAAAGATCTATGTAATCGTGAAATGACTATAGTTTCAGAAAATGACACTATACGCGATACAGCAAAACTTTTATGTAAAAATAACTCTTATGCTGCTATTGTACTAGATAACAATAAAATTACTGGGATTGTAACTAAAAGTGATATGACACAAAGAGTAGTAGCAGATAATACTGATAGTACATTACCTATAAAAACTATTATGAGTAAAAATGTAGTATATATTGATGCTTATAAAAATACTCTAGATGCACTTGAGCTTATGTTTTCACATAATGTTAAGTTCTTGCCATTAGTTTCAAATGGTGAATTAATTGGACAAATTACTACTACTGACTTATTACAAAATACAAATTTACAAGCAATTTATCTATTAGGTCATATCAATAAAGCAAAAAATGTCTCTCAACTTGCTAAATTAGCACTACAAAAACAAGAAATCTTTACTACTTTGGTTAAAGAAAATATAGATCAAAATATCATAAAAGTAGTACTCACAAAAATTCAAGATAGCTTTACTAAAAGATTAATTGAGCTTTTTAAACAAGAACATGGAGAAGCTCCTTGTAGTTATGCCTTTTTTGTTGCTGGTTCATCAGCTCGTAATGAAGTTCAATTTTTATCTGATCAAGATAATGGTATTATCACTAGTGATAGTATTAAAGAAACAGATTTTGACTACTTTAAAAAACTTGCTCTTTTTGTTAATCAAGGTCTTGATCAATGTGGATATAGCCTTTGTGATGGGGGCTACATGGCTAGCAATAGTCAATGGTGTGTTCCTTATTCTACTTGGCTCACTTATTATAATAAATGGATAAATAGTACTGATGGTCAATCTATTTTAAATATAGCTGTATTTTTAGATATCAGATATATAGAAGGTGATGAGTTTTTAGTTTCAAAACTCAAAAACACCTTTATACAAAAAGCTAGTGCTAACAGATTATTTTTAGCCAATCTTTGTAAAAATTGTCTTATGGTTAGACCTCCTATTGGTATTTTTAAACAATTTGTTCTAACTCGCGATGGACAAAATAGAATGTCCTTTGACATAAAAAAACAAGCTATAAATCTAGTAGTAGAGTTAGCACGTGTCTATGCTATTGCTTGTGGATCTTTAGCTACTGATACACTTGACCGTTTAGCTGATGCTTGTGTTCATGGCATTATTGATGAATCATCAAAACGTGAACTTATTGAAGCTTATACCTTTATTAATCATGTTAGATTCAATCATCAATATAAGGATTTAATGATTAAAGAAAAACTTAGCAATTTACTACCTCCTGAAATTCTTTCACAATTTGAACGTAATCATTTAAAAGATGCTTTTAGAATTATTGCTAAGCATCAAGATGCAGCTTTATTTAGGTATGTAGGGTAAACATTATGTTTTTTAATAAACTCAAGCACATAGAGAAAAAAAGATTAAAACTTTATCAAAATAATAATTTTGATCATGTGCTTGAGCCTATATTTAAACATAAACTGCCTTTAGCTAATACAAGCTTATCTCAACTAAAACTAGTTTCTATTGATTTTGAAACTAGTGGTCTTAACTTCGAACAAGATCATATTTTATCTATAGGTGGAGTTTGTTTATCTAAGCTTGAAATTGACTTTCAAAGCTCTTTTCACCACTATGTAAAATATTTAGGCAAACTCAATAATGATACTGCTGTCATTAATCAAATTACTTTGGCTCAATTATTAGACGGTATTGAACTAGAGCAAGCTATGTCTATCTTACTTGATAAAATACAAGGAGCTGTAATTATCTCTCATTGTCATACTATTGAAAAAAACTTTTTGTTAAGAGCCTTAAATCTTAAACTCAGTACTTTTTTGCCTATAATTTTTCTAGATACTATGTTGCTTGAAAAAACTATAATGCGTCATGACAATTATAATTTAGATGTGTCATTAAGTGCCTGCAGAAAGAGGTATAACCTACCACCTTATAATGCACATAATGCTCTTGCGGATAGTGTTGCTACAGCTGAGCTATTTTTAGCTCAGCTTAAAACTATTTATAAGAATCAGGATATTGATTTATATACTCTATATAAAAGAATATATTGAGGTATTACTTTAAAATATCAGGCATAGTCTTAGGATCGCAAACCTTTGCAAAAAGATCCTTTACTACACTAGGGTTACCACATAGAATATTACCAGTTTTATTAAAATTAGTTGTACCTACAAAATCAGTAACAATGCCACCAGCTTCTCTTACAATTAATTCACCTGCAGCGTAGTCCCATAACTTTAAGCCTTGTTCTAAATAAGCATCAAAGCGACCACAAGCTACATAGCATAAATCTAAAGAAGCACAGCCAGTACGTCTAATATCAGCAACATTATCTAATAATTGAGCCAATAGTGTCATATAGGCCCCCATACGCTCTCTTTTGCGTATAGGAGCTGCTGTAGCCACAATAGCACCATCTAAACTAGTAAGATTGGAAACACGAATACGCTTACCATTTAAGCTTGCGCCTTCACCACGAGCAGCAGTAAACATTTCGTTTAAGATAGGATTAAATACAACAGCAACCTCAGCTTTGCCCTTGTATCTTAAACCTATAGACACACCCACATGTGGAATACCTTTAATAAAATTAGTAGTACCATCAATAGGATCAATTACCCATAAATAATCTGATTCCTTATTACCTACATAACCAGACTCCTCACCTAAGACACAATGATCCTTGTATGATTTTAATAAAGTATTGATAATTAGTGTTTCACACTCTTTATCAATATTAGTTACCAAATCATCTTTAGCCTTTGATGAAATAATCAATTGATCAGAATGACCTAAATTACGTGCAAGTAAAGTACCCGCAGCTCTAGCTGCGCGCACTGCAATATTCAACATTGGATGCATGACAAAGAACTCACTTTTGAAAATAAAAGATGGGCTGATTATACAGTATTAAGATCCAACTTAGCAAGATTATAAAATTAAATTTTAACTAAAAATTTCTGTTAAAATATGCATAGCTTAATAAATCAAACAAAAGGCTTTATAAACTTATTTTATATAAATTAGTTTAAATAATGACAATTATACTAAGATTTGTTATCTTTACTTTCAAAAAATCAACTTAAGGTATTAATATGACACTTGAATATAAAGAATTAGAAGCACAGTACAATAATTTAAAACTAAGTGATAGCTTTGACCATGTCTGTGGTTTTATTATGGGTTTAGTAGCTTGTGGTATTCAAGCTGGTAATAAAGAATTTAACCAAACATTAAGCCAATTTTATAATGATGATTTAGCACTTAATGGCGCCATGATCTCAATTTTTACTAATTTAGCTTTAGAATATGAGCTTAACTTTAATGCAGGTTCGGCTTTAAATTTTCCTTTTGATGAAAAAGATGATGATGTAGAAATTTTAAAAGGTTTAGGGCAATTTTGCTATGGTTTATGTTTAGCTTTAGGTATTAAACAGCAAAAAAAACTTAATGAAGATTTACAAATATTAACTAACATTGCAAATATTGATACTAATTCTAAAATGGATGTAACTGATCTGTTTACCATACGCAAATATTTATGTGAGCTAATTTCAGGTATAAGACATAATGCTATATAAAAATATAGGCAGAAAAATAAATCTGCCTATATGACTTCTATATTTTAAACTACTGCTTATTCCTCAACTAATAAATTTAAATTCTTAAGCTCATTTAAAGAATCAAATGAAATGTGGCAATAACCATAAGGATTTTTCTTTAAATAATCTTGATGATAATCTTCAGCTAAATAAAAGTTTTTGAGTGGTTCAAGCTGAGTATATATAGTTTTAGGAGCATATTTTTCTTTTATTTTTTGGAAAATTGGCTCAATAACATTTAGATCAGCACTATCAGTATAATAAATACCTGTACGATATTGATCACCTCTGTCATTGCCTTGTTTATTAAATGAAGTTGGATCTATAATCTTAAAATATTGATCAATTAGTGTAGCTAATGGAACTATAGAACTATCATAAGTAATTTTTACAGTTTCTGCATAGCCTGTAGTTTGAGTAATAACTTGTTGATAAGTTGGGTTTTGAGTATGACCATTAGCATAACCAGAGCTAACATCTATTACACCTTTAATACGAGAAAAATATTCCTCTACGCCCCAAAAACAACCACCTGCCAAATAAATTTCTTTAACTTGACTCATATCTTGCTCACTATTTTTTGCCAAACTAAAACCTGACACTAATAAAAGGCAGGTACTTATTAAAACTTTAAAAAATTGCATAGCCTAACTCCTTTGTTAACTCACTTATATACAATAACAAAATTTAATTCAAAACATATACTTTTTGAAAATTTATATTTTTTAGCTAACTAAGAATAAGTCTATATAATCTTTATCTTAATCTTTTGGTAATAATAATAATTGTGATTCTAAAAGCTTTTTTTGGTCACGCAAAACTGCTGCATCTTCAAAACGAAGCTCTGATGCTGCTTTGAGCATTTGCTGTTCAAGCTCATCTATTTTTAGGCATAATGCTTTGTAGTCAAAAGGATCCTGTTGTAATAGTATGTCATTTGTATGAGTTTTTTTAGCAGTATTTTGTTTGTATTCTATAGTGCTTGCAATAGCAAGTTCCATTACATCTAAAACCTTTTTGTTAATTTGCTTTGGTATAATGTTATGCTCTTGATTATAAGCTATTTGCTTTGCCCTACGTCTATTAGTTTCGCTTATAGTTTTTTGCATTGACTCAGTAATTTTATCTGCATAAAAAATGGCCATACCATTAATATTACGTGCAGCTCTACCTACTGTTTGAATTAATGAACGCTCAGAACGTAAAAATCCCTCTTTATCAGCATCTAAAACTGCAACTAAAGAAACCTCTGGTATATCTAAACCTTCACGTAAAAGGTTAATACCAATTAAGGCATCAAAATTACCTAAACGTAAATCACGTATAATCTCCATACGCTCTATAGCATCAATATCAGAATGTAAATAGCGAGAGCGTACATCATGCTCCTCTAAATATACACTCAATTCCTCAGCCATTTTCTTAGTTAAAGTTGTTATTAATACTCGCTCATTTTTAGCAGCCCTTAATCTAATTTCAGACATAACATCTTCAACTTGAGTAGCTACAGGCCTAATTTCAATTAAAGGATCAACAAGACCTGTTGGTCGAATAACTTGCTCAACAACTATGCTTGATTGATCAAGCTCATATTGAGCTGGAGTAGCACTTACATATATAGTCTGTGGCTGCAATTTTTCAAATTCACTAAATTTTAAAGGTCTATTATCAAAAGCAGATGGTAATCTAAAGCCAAAATTAATTAAGTTTTCCTTACGTGATCTATCACCTTTATACATAGCACCAATTTGTGGTACTGTTACATGTGATTCATCTATAATTAAAAGACCATCTTTTGGTAAATAATCAAACAAACAAGGTGGAGCCTCTCCTGCTTTTCTCCCTGTTAAATAGCGTGAATAATTTTCAATACCAGAGCAATAACCTACTTCATTAATCATTTCAATATCATATTGAGTACGTTCTTTAATTCTCTGCTCTTCTAAAAGTTTATTATGATCAAGAAAATATTTACGCCTATCTTTTAACTCAAGTTTAATCTGCTCTACAGCTTTATCTAATACTTCTTTAGGTGTTACATAGTGGGTCTTTGGAAAAATAGTAATACGAGGTAATTCTTGTATTTTTTGTCCTGTTAGTGGATCAAATTTACTTAATTTTTCAACTTCATCATCAAAAAGCTCAATTCTATAAGCATAATCATCAGCTTCTGAAGGAAAAATATCAATTACATCGCCATGTACTCTAAAACTACCACGAACAAAATTTATATCATTTCTTACATATTGCAAACTAGCCAAACGCTGCATGATAGCTGTAGCACTAATAAATTCACCTCGACTTAAATGCAGCATCATTTTTAAATAAGTCTCTGGCTCACCCAAACCATAAATAGCAGATACAGAGCAGACTATAATTACATCCTTGCGTTCCATTAAAGCTTTTGTTGCGGACAAACGCATCTGATCAATATGATCATTGACACTAGCATCCTTTTCAATAAAAGTATCTGTAGCTGCTACATAAGCCTCAGGCTGATAATAATCATAATAAGATACAAAATACTCAACAGCATTGTCTGGAAAAAACTCTTTCATCTCACCATAAAGCTGTGCTGCTAAAGTTTTATTATGAGATAAAATCATGGTAGGACGGTTCAACTGTGCAATTACATTGGCCATAGTAAACGTTTTACCAGAGCCTGTAACACCCAAAAGGGTCATAGCTTTATCGCCTTTTTTGACCCCTTTAACTAACGCAGAGATAGCTTCGATCTGATCACCTGCGGCTTTATATGCACTTTTTAAAATAAATTTCTGCTCATGTGCCATATTATCTTGATAATGCTTTTAAAGTAGAATCATTAGCACGTAACTTTACCCAATCATCAAGAGTTTGAGCACCCCAACGATGATAAAAATCTAAACTCTTTTTATTCCAAGTTAGACAAGACCACTCAAGACGACCACAACCACGCTCCATAGTAATCTTAGCTAAAGTATTCAACAATAGAGTACCATAGCCTTTACCTCTATACTCAGGCAAAACAAATAGATCCTCTAAATAAATGCCAGCCTTACCTAAAAAAGTAGAAAAAGAATTAAAAAATAAAGCAAAACCAACTTCTCTGCCTTCTTGATTTATAGCAAAAAGCACTTCTGCTTTTTTCTCATCAAAAATCCATTTTTTTAAAAGCTCAGGTGTTGCTGCTACTTCATGAGATAAATGCTCATACTCTGCTAATGCTTTGATAAACTCTAAAATAAGGTCACAATCATTAACATTAGCAAAACGAATTTGTGGAGAATTATTTGATAACATAAGCACTCCTTATTAGTATAGTTAGTAGGTTTACTTTAATTATAATACTAAAGACCTATTTTTTTACTATGTCTTTTACACTTTTTAGCAATGAGGCTGTAGCTTGTGTAATATTATTACTTGCAAAAATAGCAGAAACCACAGCTATACCATCAATGTTACAGTCTTTTAATAAAGGAATATTTTCAAGCTTAATACCTCCTATTGCTACGTTAGCAATATCTACACTTTGAGTTATAAGCCTTAAATTTTCAAGTCCCATATTATTTGCATCATCTTTAGTTGCTGTATTAAAAACAGCACCAAGACCTATATAGTCAGCCCCATTAACTACAGCAGCTTTAGCCTGCTCTAAATTATCAGCAGAAACCCCTAAAATTTTACTATAACCAATGAGCTTACGTACATCGCAAGCTTGCATATCAGATTGACCAATATGAACTCCATCTGCGTCAGACTCTAAAGCTATCTGTACATTATCATTGACAATAAATGGTACATCATACTTATAACACAACTTTTTAAGCTCAATAGCTTCTTTTAAAAAAGCATCATAATCTAAGTTTTTCTCACGTAATTGCAAGCAGGTAATACCACCTTCTAAAGCTTGCTCAACCTGTTCATATAAGCTATATTTACCAACCCAAGCTCTATCAGTTACAGCATAAAGCAACATCATATCTTTAACGTTTTTCATAGCGAGCTCCTTTTTGTAAGGCTTCTCCTGTTAAGTTAAAGACAGCATCAATAATATAATTTCTATAACTTGAGTTACCATCTAAAGAACTCATTCGATTATAAGCAATTTCACCACACAGCCCCATTGTAGCAACTGCAGCAACACTTGCTAATAAAGGTTCTTCTTTATTTGCAGCTAAAAAAGCAGCTGCCATTGATGATAATTGACAACCTGTTCCTGTAACTTTAGTCATAAGTTCATGACCATTAAAAACTAAATAAGCATCTTTAGCATCACAAATAACGTCAATAGCACCACTTATAGCAATTACACTGCCTGTTTGTTTAGCAAAAGCTTTTGCAAAATCTATGGTTTTATCTACATTCTCAAGTGTTACAACATCACTAACATCCGCATCTACACCCTTAGTACTTGAAGCACCTAAAGCTAATGCTTTTATTTCTGAAATATTACCTCTAATTAAAGTGAATTTAGCGTTATCAAGTAATTTAGCTAAAGTATCATTTCTAAGTTTAGAAGCACCAGCACCAACAGGATCTAAAACTATAGGTATATTATATTTATTAGCAGTAATCGCTGCTAAAACCATACTATCTATTACAGAACCTAAAGTGCCTATATTAATATTTACTCCCTGACTAATAGCAACAATTTGTTCAATTTCTTCAATATTATCAGCCATAATTGGACTTGCTCCACAAGCTAGAGTAATATTAGCACAGTCATTTACAGTTACATAATTTGTAATATTTTCAATAAGTGGGTTTAATTTTCTTATATTATCTAATTTTTCCCCTAACATACATAATCCTCTTTATTCTTAACTTAAATTTGTTTATGCAATAAATTATTTCTACTGAAAACTAAAAAAGCTTTTAGTTATAACAGCTTATATCTGTAAGTGTTTTTATGTTAGCATACAATTTTTAATAAACATATTTTATATTTTGCAAATTTATAGCAATAAATTAATATTAAAAACTATAGTATTTACTATATAAATACAAAAATTGTTATGGCTATAAATACTATAAAATAAGTAAAAGTTAAATTTATTAATTTTTTTTTTATTTTTTTTATTGACAAATAAAAACTAGCTCACTATAATGTCAGCGTTTTCTAGCACAGCTTAGTAAACAAATTTTTTTGAGTTCCTCCTTAGTTCAGTCGGTAGAACGGCGGACTGTTAATCCGTATGTCGCTGGTTCAAGTCCAGTAGGAGGAGCC
>CALXNP010000035.1 GCA_944389785.1 uncultured Anaerobiospirillum sp. | reverse complement strand
TTCGACTTTGACCTTGCTAACTGCTCGCCGATCTAGGGACTTTCACCCATTAGAAAATGTGCATGCCATGCGCACAAAAGAAAAAGACCAGCATAAGCTAGTCTTTTTCTTTTTTGTAATACTTATTGTATAAGATTACTTCTTGTAGCTACGAGCTAAGTTGTCTAAACGCTCATTAGCACGAGCTGCATCTGACTTAACAAATGCTACATCGTTAGCTAATTTTGATTGTTGTGCCTTTAATGCATCAACATCAGCTGCAATAGCATCTAACTTTGCATTAATATCAGCAGGAGCTGCACAGCCAACTAAAACACTAGCACCTAAGGCAGCTACGCCTAAAATTGCTTGAAACTTATTCATTTGAATATCTCCAAATACTGTTATAACAGAGAGCAGTATTAACTGCTTTGCCTAATTGTAATACAATTATATCATATATTAGTGACTTACTTCTTCATCGATTAAGATGGGAATTTCTTCTCATTCAAGATTCTTGATAGAATCAGTATCAATGAGCTATAACCGCAAGTCAAGCGGCTTAGCAATTTACTTGCAAAATTGTATTGTACACTTACCAATAAAAATAGCAAGTTATTTATAATTGCTAAACAACATAGATCAAATCTTTCATAATACTTACACTATAGATATGACCTTATCAACATCTTAATAGAAGTATTGCACCAAATTAGAACTAATTTGGAAAATATAATTTATGAATTAAATAAGTGATACCTGCTAAAATATCATCTTCTGAACTTGCATTAATAGCAAAAGAGTTTACTAATTGCCAAGTATTTGTATCAAACATTTGTAAACTTACACGCATATCTCTAAGAGTAAGCATATCCACTGACCAAGAATCAACTTTTGGCATAGCTATTAAATTACAGCCAAGAGATCTTGCTTCATTTTGAATAATAGTATTATCATAGCGAGTATTAATGCGTCTAGTAGCTAATGAATATTGTGAAAAATTAGTATACAACTCCTTTGTAACTAAAGATCCAGAATTTTTATAAATCTTCTTACCATTAGTATAATCATCAGCATCTACTACACATATAGAATCTTGACCTGATAGTGGTCCTCTTAATCTATCATAAGTTATTTCAAAAGGGAAAGAATATGCAGAGGTTCTAATAGTTGCTTGTTGTGAAGCATGGGATCTATTATAGCTTTCCCCTTCATTTTTTACATTAGCAATTTGTGTACAGCCATTAACTGCTAAAAAGCCTATTAACATAGAAATACTAGCTAATTTCATAGTTATTTTCATTATTAGCTCCATTTAGTAAAATTTTTCACAAAATCACTTACATTCTTATAGCAGGTTACACGCTCACTTAACTCTCCTAATAGTGCCTTTTGCTCTTTCAAATGCGATCCTACTAAAATTAAATTAGCAATGTTAACCTTTGCTGCTGCTTGTAAATCACTAGCATGGTCACCTATCATTATTGATTGTGTTACATCTATATCATGCTCTAAAATAGCTTTTTCAAACATTTGACTCTTAGGTTTACGACAGTTGCAATCTATTTTATATTGTAATACTGTACCATCAATATGATGTGGACAATAATAAACAGCGTCAAAGCAAGCCTGATGCTCAGCAAGTGTTGACTGCATATAATCACATAGTTTTTTAAAATCTTCCTCAGTATAATAACCTCTAGCTATACCTGATTGATTTGTTACTAAAATACACAAATACCCCTTACTCTTAAGATAAGCTAAAGATTCAATGACTTTATCTATAAAAATAAATTCTTGTGCTTTATATACATAACCTGTGTCTATATTAATGACACCATCTCTATCAAAAAAAACAGCTTTTTTCATAGATTCCTTGTATTAATAAAGATTACATTGCAGTAATTGTTCACGATAACGCTGTGATCTTTGTTCTACTTGTCTTGCTGTGTTAATTAGCCAATCTTTTTTAGCATAACTTTTCTTAGCAAAACCACCCCAACCCTCATGATAATTTAGGTATTGATTATATACATCATTAAAACCTATACCATTTATCTTTTTTGTCTTAGTCATGTACCAAGCAATAAAATCTAAAGCATCAGCAAAATCATCACGTGAAGAGAAAAAGGAACCTGCTTCATCAACATAATCATCCCAAACCTCATCTTGAGCTTGAGCATAACCATAAGAAGAGCTACCTCTACCATATGGTATTACATATAAAAAATATCGCATAGGAGGTTTAGCATCATCAACAAATCGAGATTCTTGATACATAATAGCCATAGCTACATTAATAGGTACATTGTACTTATTATGTACTTTATGTGCAGCCACATACCAACTATCTTTCTCCTGAAAAACTGAGCATAAATTATTTGGATTAGCAGGTGGAGTTGAGGAGCAAGCTGTAAGTATAGAGATGGCACTAATTGAGGCTAAAATTAAAGAAATTTTTTTTAAAAATCTCATGCAAAATCCTTTAGTTAAAAATCTGTATCAAGAGTACTTGATACAGACAACATATGACTTAAATTGCGTCTTCACCTTCTTCGCCTGTACGTATTCTAATTACACGCTCAATATCAGACACAAAAATCTTTCCATCACCTATTTTACCAGTATGAGCACCTTTTGTGATAGCCTCAATACACATGTCAACATCCTCATCTTTTACAACTAACTCAAGTTTAGCCTTAGGTAGGAAATCAACAACATACTCAGCACCACGATATAACTCTGTATGACCCTTTTGACGTCCAAAACCTTTAACCTCTGAAACAGTCATACCAGAAATGCCATTGGCACTTAAAACCTCACGCACATCATCTAATTTAAAAGGTTTAATAATTGCTACAATCTTTTTCATACTACTCTTTTCAGCAAAAGCTGACCTCACATTAAAAAAACATATGTTTATATTATAGACAATAAATAACTTATGGACCACTTAAACTTAAATAAGTCAAACTATCCTAACTAAAAATGAGCAAATTTAATCATTTTAAAACACATATTTTTGCATTTTGCTAAAAAATGTTGTTTTTTTGACTAACTTTATGTAAAAACTGTAAAAAAAGAAAAAATAATTATTTTTATATTTAAATTCAATAAGATAATTAATTTGGCATAACCATTGCTAAGTGGTTGTACATAAAAAATATAATTTCAAGATTTAAAGTAAATTCTAGTAGGAGTTCTAATATGGAATACGAAACACCTAGTTTTACATCAAATAAAAGCCTTAATATAATAATGACATGGCTTTTTATTGTAACAGTACTATTACTATTTACTCCATTTAGCTATTTTGCACCAAATTTAGCAGCTAAAATAGCTCCATATAAAGATCTTTTATATATTGCATTAATTGTTGAAGTATCTAATTTTCTATCCTTATTTATTATTAATAAAATTACTTCGCGCAAACAAAAAAAATATAACAAACAAATGAATGAGTTTTTAGAAGCTCAAGTTCAGTCTTTAGACTTTACTGAACGTGCACTTTTGCGTGAATTTGTTTTACAAAGAAAGTCAGTGTTAACTCTTCCTATTGATGAGCCTGTAGTAAATTCTCTTCTACAATCAAAAATTTTAGTACCTACTTCAGAATGTGCTAATGAAGATAACACTATCAACGTAATGATTTCAAAACTTGCTAGACCTTATATAACTTATAAGGCAATTGGTCTAACTAAAGGAAAAATGACTGATGAAATGTTAGATCAATTAATGCAGTCTAGACCAGATTTTGCCCGCGAAACAAAAGTAATGCAAAAATCATATCGCGGAGGCAGCAAAGCCGCTTAACATTTTAAATCTTGAAAGTTCATACCTCACCTAGCTCTTTTTTAGGTGAGGTTTTTTTGCTTTAATTCTATTACAAAACTCAATACTACATGTAAATATATTTAAAACGCATTTACTTTTTAATAAGTAACTAAATTAAGTTTATTAAAGTTAACCTTATCTATAGCTAACTTTGCAAGATCCTAAAAAATTTAATTAAACAATTACTTTGATAAAAAAACGCACTACAAAAAATACAATAATTTTTATTAACTAAATAATAATTATTATAAAATATAATATAAATCAATATGTTATATTAAAAAACAAAGTTAACTAAATTAATTAAATTTTGATCATAATCACACAAAAAAGCGTTATTTTAAGCCATTTTTGCAAAAGAATTAGCAACTGTCTAAAAGTACAAGTATAACCACTAAAAATCTATGTTACTTTACATTTCAAAATAGTTAAATATAAGCATATAAGTTAAATCACTTAACTTAAAAATAAAACAATCAATCAAACATAAATTTATTGAGGTGAAATATGAGACCAGAAGATACCAGAAAAGAAACAAATCGTCCTTTTAATGGTAAAGAAATCTTAGAATCATTTAAAGATGGTCGTGAAATTTATGCCTACGGTGAGCGAGTAAAGGATGTTACAACTCACCCTGCTTTTAGAAATTCAGCAGCAGTTGTAGCTAGAATGTATGATGCTCTTCATGAAGAAGGTACCAAAGATGTTTTAACTTGGGCTACAGACACTGGTAATGGTGGTTATACTCATAAGTTCTTTAGATTCGCAAAATCAAAAGAAGATATTAAAGAGCAAAGAGACGCTGTAGCTGAATGGTCTCGTATCAATTATGGTTGGATGGGAAGAACCTCTGATTATAAAGCAGCTTTCTGTGCTTGCTTAGGTGCAAATCCTGAATATTATGGTCAATTTGCCGACAATGCTAGAAATTGGTATAAGCGAATTCAAGAATCTTGTCTATACTTTAATCATGCTATTGTAAACCCTCCTATTGATAGAAATAAACCTGCTGATCAAGTTAAAGATGTTTATATTCAATTAGTCAAAGAAAGAGATGATGGTATTATTGTAAAAGGTGCAAAGGTTGTTGCTACTAACTCAGCTTTAACTAACTTCAATTTTATAGGCTTTGGTTCTGCTCAAGTTATGGGTTCAAATCCTGACTTTGCTTTGATGTTCATAGCTCCAATGGATGCACCAGGTGTTAAGTTAATTTCACGTGCTTCATATGAATTAGTAGCAGGCATGACTGGTTCTCCTTTTGATTATCCTCTATCTAGCCGTTTTGATGAAAATGACGCTATTTTAGTACTAGATAATGTATTTATTCCATGGGAGAATGTACTTATCTATCGTGATTTTGATAGAGCTCGCCGTTGGACAATGGAAGGTGGTTTTGCCCGCTTATTCCCAATGCAAGCATGTATTCGTTTTGCTGTTAAATTAGACTTCTTAGCAGGTATTTTACAAAGAGCCTTAGAATGTACAGGTGTTATTGACTTCCGTGGTGTACAAGCTGATTTAGGCGAAGTAGTAACCTGGAGAAATATGTTCTGGTCATTAACTGATGCTATGTATGCTGATGCAAAACCATGGATTAATGGTGCATACCTACCAGATATTAAGCCATTAATGACATACCGTGTATTAGCTCCTATGGCTTATGCAAAGATTAAGAATATCATTGAAAGAAACGTAACCTCAGGTCTTGTATATCTACCATCAAGCACTCTTGATTTTGAAAATGATCAAATTAGACCATATCTTGAAAAATATGTACGTGGTTCAAATGATATTGACTATGTACAAAGAATTAAGATCTTAAAACTACTTTGGGACTCAATTTGCAGTGAGTTTGGTGGTCGTCATGAAGTTTATGAGATCAACTATACAGGTTCTCAAGATGAAATTCGTATGCAAACATTACGTGTAGCTCAACAAACAGGTGATATGAAGGTTTGCTTAGATATGGTTGACAGATGCTTATCTGACTACAATGAGCAAGGATGGACTGTACCATACCTTCACAATAATGATGATATTCGTTGCATACAAAAAGTTATCAAAGAATTTAACAAATAGGATTTAATTATGTCAGATGTCGAAGAACTCAGATTGAAATTTAGAGATTCAATGGCATCACTTGCAGCTCATGTGAATGTTATTACCTCAAATGGAGCTGCAGGTAAATGTGGTATTACAGCAACTGCTGTATGTTCCATTACTGACACACCTCCTACTGTATTGGTGTGTGTCAATAAAAATAGCCAGATGAATAGCGTATTTCAAGGTAATAAAACCATGTGTATCAATGTACTTGCTTCAGAACATGAAGATATTTCTTGTCACTTTGCAGGTATGAAAGGTTCAACTATGGAAGAGCGTTTTGCTCTAGATATTTGGGACTATGGTAAACTTGATCAACCAATGCTCAAAGATGCTGTATGTAACCTAGAAGGACAAATTGCTAAAGTAGATGAATATGGTACACATTACCTCTACTTTGTGCAAATTCAAAATATTAACGTCCAAGAAAAAGGTGGTTTAATTTACTTTAAACGTAAATTTAGACAAGTACCTTTATAAACTACTCTCGCCAAATTTTATAATTTGGCGAGGTGTTTTGACTGCTAATGAGTTATAAATAATTATTTATGATAAAACTTTCAAGATAAAACTAATTTTAATTTAATTTTTATTAAAACTTAGCTTTACACCATAATAAAAATTGCAAAAGTCTATCTTGATTTTCCATGTATTCAATGCTAGCCTAAGCACTATTAAAAACTATTTAAAAATATCCTTGAAAAAGGATTTTTAATAGTGCTTGCTTGTTTTCTGTAATACAGATAACTTGTTTGCTATATTAATTTGGGTAAAATTAGCAAGATAACTTACTAAAACCCTCAAAAGCTCATTTTTAATCATAAGATTAAATAAGAGTAAGTCACTACTAATATCCAAGTCTCCTTATTCTAATATGACAAAATGCTAGTTTAGTTTGAAGTAAAATTTAATTAACTTTTAAACAAGTAAAGTATTTTATTTTTAGATTAGAGACTTAAAATTAAACTATGAGTTTTACATTATGCATTCAACTTTTAATGATAAAAATATTGCTCTAGATTTAGTTAGAGTAACAGAAGCAGGTGCCTTACAGGCAGCTCCTTTTGTAGGTCGTGGCGATAAAGAGGCAGCAGATGGTGCTGCTGTTGATGCCATGCGTTCTGCTTTTAATGCTATAAATGTTCAAGGTACTGTAGTAATTGGTGAAGGTGAAAAAGATCATGCACCTATGCTCTACATTGGAGAAAAAGTTGGTTCAGGTAAAAGTGTAAAAGTTGATATTGCTGTAGATCCTGTTGAAGGTACTACAGCTGTAGCAAGTGGTAGAGCTAATGGTTTAAGTGTTATTGGAATGGCTGAAGCTAATTCAATGTTTAATCCTGCTCATAGCTATTACTGTAAAAAAATAGCAGTAGGAGCTGAAGCCGCAGGTGTAATCGATATAGATGCTCCTATTGACTATAATTTAAAGATGTTAGCAGCAGCTGTAGGTAAGGATATTAGAGATTTAAATATCTTTGTATTGGATAAACCAAGACATATTGAATTAGTTAAGCAAATTAGACATTGTGGTGCACGTGTTATGCTTCACTCTGATGGAGATGTGGCAGGTGCTTTAATGGCTATGGACCCTAGAGCATCAATTGATATGTTAGTAGGTACTGGTGGTACTCCTGAAGCTGTAATTACAGCTTGTGCTTTTAAGGGTTCAGGTGCTCAACTGCTCACAAGATTAGATCCTCAAAGCCAAGAAGAAAAAGATATGATCTTAGCTGATGGTATTAATCTTAATCAAATTCGTGATGTTGATGACTTAGTAAAATCAGATGAATGTTTCTTTGCTGCTACTGGCATTACTGATGGTGAGTTGCTCAAAGGTGTAGAATTTAAAGGAGATTATGCTGTAACTCACTCTATTACCACAAGAGGTAAGACTGGTACTATGCGTTATATTGAAGCTTGGCACAATCGTAAAAAGCTTAATGAATTATTGCATATTAATCATATCTAAAATAATACTCCTTACTAAATTTGATAATTTAGTAAGGAGTATCTTTAACAGACAATCCTATTTAATTTTTAATACCTAAATTACTGCGCCACTTACTAGGACATATGCCCCCAAGCTTAGTAAAAAACCTAGCAAAATACGCTGGATCTTTAAACCCTAAATGATAGGCAATTTCTAATACAGATAGATCTGAAAACTTAAGTAAATTTTTAGCTTCTAAAAATAATTTATCTAAAATCATCTTTTTAGGAGAGCTTTGAGCCTGACGTCTGCACATATCTTTAAGTCTTGTTTCAGATACACCTAACATCTTAGCATAATCTGAAATATTCAAGTGCTCTTTATAGTGATCATCTATTAAATAATTAAAACGCATAAATAACTTAACATCACCTTTTACTAGATTAATCTTACTTTCAACCTTATCACAAAATCTAAATAAAAAAGCAAACAAAGCCTTAACTAAACAAGATAAGACTTCATCTTTACCTTGATTATTATATTGAGATTCCATGGCAATAAGCTGAAAATAGCGCTCAATAATATCAGCATCTTGCTTATCTTCATTTAAAGTATAAAAATTTGGCTTTAATTTAATAGTATCTATACTTTGAGCATAAATATTTTCAAGTAAAGGATTAATAATGCTTTGTCTAACTGTAACTACATGACCTATAGTACCTTCTTTAGTAATAAAAGCATGCGGAGCTGATGGTGGAGTTAAAATAAACATAGGTCCTTGTACATACTCATAATGCTCATCTTCTAATAAAATTGAAATACGTCCATACAATAAAAAATGAACTTGGTAGAAACCATCATGCCTATGAGCCTTCATGTCACGACCAAAATGTGAGGCCATATTATTAAAAGTTTGATAATGAACATCTTCATTGCCCATTATTTTGTCATAATCTTTATGTACATCAATATTATGAATCATAGATTATCCTTTCATTAAATTTGAGCACGTGGACGGAATTTATTTATAGGAATAAATAAGATTACATAGGATCCTATTACTAATAAAGCACCAACTAAGTACATACCTAAAGCATAAGAAGAACTATGATCATAGGTATATCCTATTAACCAAGGAGCAATACCAGAGCCTAAATTACCTACACTATTGATAAAACCAATAGCTGTAGCTTTTGATTTATGTATACTTTGATCAGGTATTGTCCAAAATAAAGACATTGAGGTAAAGCTACCAACTGAGGCTAGACTAATACCAATTATTTGTATAAATGTACTATCTGCTATAGCAGCTAAGGCCCAGCCACAACCACCTAACATAAGAGCTAGATAAATATGAAATTTACGTTCTTGCTTATAGTCAGAATGCCAAGACCAAAATAAAACACCTAAAATAGTAATAAATTGAGTGAGTGCTGCTAATAAATATAAATTAAATTGTGAAAATACCTCTTTGCTATCTAAGATAATTTGTATTGCCCAAATATTAACTGCAGACAAACTGCAAGCAATACAAAAATAAGTTGCAGTGTACAGCATAATAGGTAAATTATATAAATCTCGTAAAATTTGTTTAAAACTATTTTGTATTAAATTTAAAGCCTGTTGACTATCACGTCCCCATGCTTCTACTACATCTAACTCATCTTTTTGCCTCATAGCCTGCAAAGTTTTACGCTCATCAACACTAAGCCATAAGGATTGCTCTATACTGCTATCTAGATAAATAAATAAAAATATACCAAATAAAACAGAACCCACACCTTGTATTAAAAAAATTAACTGCCAAACTCTTAATTCAAGAAAATACTGATACTCTAATAATAAAGCTGCACATATTATGCCTGCAAACATAGTAATAGGCATAACCAACATTAATAAAGCATTTGCCCTTGCTCTATAATATGAAGGTAAATAATAACTTAAATATAAAAATATAGCAGGTAAAAAACCAGCCTCACAAATAGCAATAGCTGATCTTGAAATATAAAAAGATACGGCATCATTAATGTAAATACTAACACATGAAATAATACCTAAAGCTATACATATTAAAGCTAAATAATATTTAAGCTTAAACTTTGTTAACAGTAGGCTAGAAGGTACTCCAAAGACTAAATAGAAAAGATAAAATAATAAAGTAGCAAAACCAAATTGTGTAGCATTTAGAACTAAGTCAGATCTTAAATTAGCTCCCACCACACCAATACTAATTCTATTAAAAAAAGCAATGATAAAAGCAAAGACTAGAACTATAACTATTCTTTTAAAGATTTTATTTATTAGCTGCTGCTCAGCACGATCTAATATCTGAGCTGAAATATTTTGTGCTTTATTAGCCACATACATAATTTATCCTTTATGTTTGTTTGATTTGTTTTTATAAGCTGCTAATAAAAGTGATAATTAAATTTAGATTTTTTGTAATAAAAAATTAATATTATTAATTTTATCTAGCAATAACTTATAACTTATAAAAAGTTTTTATCTCTAAACTTTTTTAGTATTTTTATAATTTTTGTTGTACTTTTAATTTAGCTATTATTTATTGAATATAATGTGATTTATAACTAAGTTTTTTACATAATCTATTATTTAAATTTTCATGATTATATGATAATTATTTTTATAGAATTTTAATTACTGTAAATATAAACTATAAAAACACTATATATTTCAAACTATTAATTACTCAATACTTTTACTATGTAGTTATAAAACTCAATATTTTTGATAAAGGAATACTTAGTATAGAAAATTTTTATTAAAAATTTACTTATAAAAAAATTTGGCATAATTTAAAAAGGCATAAGCTATTTGAACTAACCCATGCCTTATTGATTTATATAAATTGTATTTTTTATTTGTATTAATTAATGTTAATTAGGACTTTTTAAGCTTGCTTATGTAATACCACTAGAACACTGCTATAATCTGCATCTATTCTATCCATAGTTAAACCTGCATACATAAGCTCTGAACCACTCAATATCTCTCCTTCAAGATTGCGAGCTTTTAAAAAGTCATTATAAGCTACTTGCTTAGTTGCTAAATGTTTATAAACCTTATACTTAGCACTTGCATCTAAACCTTTTAAATATACTCTGCGTAAGTTAGGAGCAGGTTTTGAAGTATTTTTAAAATACATTAAAACTACAGTATTAGTATCTAAACTAATAAAACTCCAAGCTGTTTCATTCTTTGTATTTTCAAAAGGTGAAATTAAGCGAATAAACTTACCTAATTGAATGGTTTCACGCAATTGTTTATATAAAGCAATATGCTCTTTAACCTCAGCTTGCTCTGCCTCACCTAACTTACCTAAGTCCATTTCATAACCAAAGTTACCTGACATAGCACAAATAAAACGAGTTAGCATTGGTGTGCTTCGACCTACTTGATGATTAGGAACAGCAGATACATGTGAGCCCATAGTAATTGGAGGATAAACTAAAGATGTACCATATTGTATAGCTTGACGACATACTGCATCAGTATTATCAGAAGTCCAAACCTGTGGCATATAGCATAAAAGACCAAGATCAAAACGACGACCGCCACCTGCACAGCTTTCAAAAAGTATATTTGGGAACCTTGAGGTAATTCTATGCATGATGTCATACACACCTAAAACATAACGAGTAGCCACCTCACCTTGTCTATCACTATCTAATAATACTGAACCTATTTCTGTTAAATTTCGGTTCATATCCCACTTAACATAATCAATATCAGCACTAGCTAATACCTTACAAATAACATCAACTATATAATCTCTTACATCTTTACGTGATAGATCTAAAACATATTGATTTCTTTGCTGTGATCTTTTGTGATTTGGTACGGCCAAAGCCCAGTCAGGATGATTTCTAAATAAATTAGAATCAGGTGAGATCATTTCAGGCTCAACCCATAAACCAAACTTAGCACCTAAAGAATGAATTTCATCGCATAGACCTTTAATACCATTAGGTAATTTCTTACTATTTAAAATATCCCAATCACCTAATGATGTAGTATCATCATCACGATGACCAAACCAACCATCATCTAAAACAATAAGCTCTGCACCTAATTTAATAGCATCTTTAGCAAAACGTACAATACTTTCTTGAGTAAAATTAAAGTAAGCAGCTTCCCATGAATTTACTAATACAGGTCTTAAGGTCTTAGCCCACTTCTTAGGTAAAATATGCTCCCTTACAAAATGATGAAAGGTATTTGACATATCATTTAAACCTTGATTTGAATATACAAGCACAGCCTCAGGACTAGTAAAGCTCTCATTTACATCTAATTTATACTCAAAATCAAAACTATTAATACCCATAACTAAACGAGTATTTTCAAATGATGAAACCTCAACTTGGGCACTAAAATTACCAGACCATACCAAAGATGCAGCATAAACCTCACCATTGTGTTCAGTACAATCAGGTCTTACTAAAGCTACAAAAGGATTATGTTGATGTGATGAAGCACCACGTGCTGAGCTAATTACATCAATACCTACATTTAATTTACTTCTTTGAATATTGCGTTCATTAGCATGTGCACCATGTAAGTGTATACGTTCAAAATCACAATCATAAAAATCAAGACAGAATGAAGCTAACTGACCTAAGCGTACAGGAGCATTGCCAATATTTTTTATGACACTATGACGTAAAATTAAACTCTCATCTTCAATAATAGTATAGTAAAGTGTAAGCTCAAGTTCGCCAGCTACTTCTTGCATTCTAATTGCAAGTGTTAAAGCTTTATCATTATCTACATGGCTAGATGGCAGATTATCTAATGCTTCCTTACCTTTGATAATTTGGTGAGATTTATATCTAAAATCAAGAGCACTAGTACCATTAGCTAAACGAGCTTCAATTGCAGGTATTCTAAAATCACCACAACCATAACTTGGATACTCTTGTAATAAAGTATCTAATGAAAAAAGACGAGCGTCTTGTAAACCATCAGGTTGTGGAGCGCCTTCTCGCTCTGTAAAGTATACACATACATTACTGTTGATTTGGTCTAATTTAGAACCATAGTATAAATGAGATAAATAACCATCATGAAATAACTTCATTATGTAACTTATCTTATTATTATATAAATGAAAAACTTGTTGTTCTTGATCAAAAATAATATTCATAAAAGCTCTCCTTTAGCTGTTCTTAGGCCTTTACTAATATTAAAAAATATCTTAATGTTGTGTAGATAGAAAAACTATATTTTAGATATAATACATACTAAAATGCAGGATATAATATATGAATAATGTCTCACTTATAGCTTATCTAAAGGATGTAATTTCTCCTTTTAACCTTATTGCTCATGATGGTAAGGTTGTGATGTCATATGTTAATAATAAAGAAAAAAATGTCATGCTATTGAATAAAAATCTACAAGAGCAAACTATGTCTTTAATCCTAAATCAAGATACACCTGTATTATTAAGTCCTTCTAACAATATTGCAGGAATGGTTTTTGCTAATGGAGAATATTTAATTATTGGTCCTGTAAATTATGATAATTTAAACTTTAATACTTTAAGGGATAAAATTACAGCTATTAATAGCCTACTTAATACTTATTTTTATGCTGATAGAAATTTTTCAAATGAACATATACAACTTGACAATACAGCTGTAACTGAATTTATCAATAATATTGAGAAACAAAAATTACTACATAATGAAAACTTAGATATTTATTCTGTAATGCCTACAGATATTCCCCATAACTCATATTCTTATGAGCGTAAGCATCTTGAAGCTGTAACTGAAGGCAATCCTGAAAAAGCTATAAGAGCACTAAGATCTCCTATGCATGGTAAAGAAGGAAAAATGGGATTTACACCATTACGTCATGCTAAAAATAGTGTCATTATCAATGCTACTTTAGATGCAAGAGCTGCAATTAGAGGAGGAGTGAGAGTTGAAACTGCCTATACCCTAGCAGATTTTTTTATCTTAGCTGCTGAATTATGTAAAACAGAAAATGAAGCTGTTGTTTTACGTGAAGAATGTACCTATCGTTTTGCTATGTTAGTACAATCAAGCAAACACAAAGAAGTTACAAAATACTGTTTAATTGTAAATAAGGTTTTAGAAGAAATAGAGCGTTCTTTGTTTGTTAAAGTTACACGTGATGATTTAGTAAAATGTGTTGAGCGTAATATAGACTATGTTCAAAGATTATTTAAGCAAGATCTTGGTCATTCTATAATGGAACATTTAAGAATGAAAAGAATAGATGCTGCTAAAGAAATTTTATCTACATCTAATGTTAAAATAAGCGATCTAGCTACCCTATTGCATTTTTCTTCAACTTCACATTTTGCTAGGGTATTTAGGCAGTTTACAGGAGTAAGTCCTGTAGAATATAAAGAGCAATCACATAAAAAAGTTTTACTTTAAAATTAGTTAAGTAAAATTTTTAGTAGGATGTTAAATCAAAAGTTTAATTTTTATCTATGATTAACATTTATTTATCTCATATATTAGCTTTTGCAGCTAATTGCTTTTGGGGTCTTATGGCTCCTACTTCAAAAACTATTATGTTAGCTGGCTTAATTAGTCCTTTAGCTATTATCAATTTTAGACTTTTAGGCTCTATGATCATATTTTGGATATTAGCTGCCTTTGTAAAATACGAGAAAGTTTGTCTTGTTGATCATTTTAAAATTATGGGAGCTGCGATCTTAGGCATCTGTCTAAACCAATCATTATTTATCTTAGGTGTAAATTATACTTCACCAGCTAATGCTGCAATTATCACTACTAGTATGCCATTGTGGGCTATGATCCTAAGTTATTTTTTTTTAAAAGAGTCTCTGACTTCAAAAAAAATTATTGGTCTTTTGATAGGAGCAAGTGGTGCTATTACATTGATTGTCAGTTCAACAAACATCTCTAGTATGGGGAGTAGCTCTCACGCTTTAGGTGACATCTTAGTAATACTTGCTCAATTATCTTATGCAAGTTATGTTGTTTTTTACTCAAATTTTATTAAACGCTATAGTATCTTTACTATGATGCGTCTAATCTTTACTTATGCTTTTATCTTTATTCTACCTTTCACATTAACAGATACATTAAATATTGAATATTCAAAGGTCAGTATCAACGAAATTCTATCACTATTATATATAATATTCTTTGCTACATTTTTAGCACAGATTTTCATAATTTTTGCTCAAAAAAATCTAAGCCCAACAGTTACAGGTATGTATAACTATATACAACCTACAGTAGCTACTATAGCAAGCATTATTTTAGGTCTTGATAATTTACATCTTGCTCAAATTATAGCTATTTGCTTAGTAGCAACTGGTGTTTTTATTGTAACAAGAGCCAAAAGACATCATTAAGTAAGATATGAAAAAAGGAGGCTATTTTAGTATCCTCCTTTTATTTCACTTTGCTTAGATTAACTTATAGTAATTCTAAAATTAAAGCACCTATCTTGATTATAGATTCTATATTGTTCTAGTGGCAAAGCACCCCAACTATCATCACCACCTATACCCATCATACTAGCACTTAATTTAACATAGGTATTATCTGTATAATATAATTCCTCTTGATGTAAAGCACTTTCTAAGTTAGCAGGTGAATATGGTAATGCACTAAAATTAAAGTACTTATCAGCACAAGTAAAACTGATACCATTTAAATGTCCATCATGAATGCTAACATAACGAGTCTTATTATGATTACCACATTCTTGAGGAATAATATATGGAGTAAGTTCATCAAAAGTAGTACTATTAAACTCAACTACATAAGCACCATTGTCTCTATCATCATAGCATTCAGTAGGACCATTTGCATAAGCTACAATATGCTGATACTTTCCATAAAGATTAAACAGTACACCAAAATCTACCATCTCATTTGGTAATTCATCTGATTTTGTATAATTGATGCTAACATCTACCACACCATTTTGATTGAAAGTATAAGTGGTTTTAATGTAACTGTGTTGTGTTCCGCCTAATAAGTGTACAAAGCTTAATTTAATCTTACCATCTTCAATGCAAGAACTATGTTCTACACATTTAGCATAATCACCAGCTATTTTCCACATACCCAATCTAAAGGCCATAGCATTGCCATTATCATTGTCTGTAGGAGCTCTAAAGAAATTATAACGCATTGGTGTCTTAAGAAGCTCTTGACCACAATTTACAATAGAAACTAGAACTCCCTTTGCTTTTGAGAACATATAGTGGCAATTTTCATTTCTAACTCCATAGTAATTGTAACTATCAACTAACTCAAAATTAGCCTGGTAATCATCACAATCATAATTATAGCTATTAAAGATTTTTTGTTCTTTAGCAATGCAATGATCATTATCATCAATAATCTCTACAATAAATGACATTTCTTGTTCATTCTTATTAGCATAAACACTAATACAATTGTCAAGAGTAAAACTTGCACATTGCTCTGGCATTAAATCTAGTCTACCTAAATCATAGCTATCAATTTCTACACCATTAGCTAAAACTTTAAGTACAGTATTAAACTCATTTAAATTAGTAAACAAGAAATAATTAGTGATAGTAAGTTTATCTTGCTCAATTTCAATCTTAAAGTTTTGATAGTTTTTAAAGATCTCATCACACTTAGGAGATAACTGTCTATCAGCAAAGAGCATACCGTTACAACAGAAATTTAAATCATTAGGTCTGTCAGTAAAATCACCACCATAAGCTAAATACTCTTTACCATCAAAAGATTTTTTATATAGAGCTTGATCAACAAAGTCCCAAACAAAACCGCCTTGATAGTATTTATTTTCGTGACTTAAATCAGTATAAAGCTTCATACCACCACAAGAATTACCCATAGCGTGAGTATATTCACAACAAATAAATGGTTTACTGCTGTCTTTTGCTAAAAATTCTTTAATACTTGCTACACTTGGGTACATTTGTGATTCCATATCAGAAGTAGCATTATAGCTTCTATCATGGAATAAACCTTCATAATGAACTAAACGACGTGGATCTCTTTGTCTAAAATATTGAGATAAATTATAAATTACACTTCCGCCAAAGGCTTCATTACCACAAGAGTTAATCAAAATACAAGCATGATTCTTATCACGCTCAAGCATAGCTTTACCACGTGCTAATACAGCATCTTGCCACTCTTGTTTATTATGAGGCACAATATACTCACTCTCTGGCATATCCTTACCTAAAGCTTGCCAACTGCCATGAGTTTCTAAGTTAGTCTCATTGATAACATAAAAGCCCATCTTATCACAATAAGCATAAAACTTAGAGTTATTTGGATAATGTGAAGTACGAATAGCATTAACATTAAGATCTTTTAAAATACAAAGATCTTCAACTAATTGATTCTCATCAACCAAAACTCTGCCACTATTTGGGTAAAACTCATGACGATTAACACCATTAAAGACTATACGCTTACCATTGATGCACATAACACCATCAATAAGTTTAAACTCTCTGATACCAACATCTAATACAATAAATTCTCTTTGTGTATCATTATTATCCACTAAGTTAAGTTCTAGTCTATATAGATTTGGTTTTTCTGCTGACCATAACTTTACATTATTAAGTGTAAAGCTTAAATTCTTAGTTGTAGTACTAATTGTATTAGAGTAAACACAATTATCTTTATCATCATATAAAGTTATTGTGGCCTTACCTGCCTCACCTTTAATATCTAACTCTAAATTAACAGTTGCATCTTGATAGTTATTATGTAAATCTGTAGTTACAAAAATATCTTGTAAATAAGTTTTAGGCTTAGTGTAAATATATACATCTCTAAAAATACCTGAAAATCTAAAATAATCCTGATCTTCTAAATGACTGCCTGATGAGTACTTAAAAACTTGAACACATAAGCGATTTAAACCAGGTTCAATAAAAGGTGTTAAGTCAAAATGTGCAGGAGTTGCACTATCTTCGCTATAACCTACATAGTGACCATTTAAAAATAAAGCAAAAGCACTATCTACACCATCAAAACAAATAAAAGTATTTTCAAAGTTAGCTGGTACTTCAAAAAATGTAAGATATGAACCTACAGGATTATATTTTGTTGGTATTTGACCTGGTAAAACTGTTTCATGTCCTTCCCAAGGATAAGTAGTATTAGTGTAGTGATTTTTGCCAAAACCTTGAGTTTCAAAATGACCTGGTACATTAATATAATCAAAATGTGAGTAATCATAATCTTTAGCATAGAAGTTTTGAGGACGTCCAGCTAAATTAGTAGCAAAATGAAAACGCCATTTACCATTTAAACTTTGCTTTAAAGAACTTATATAACCTTCTTGATATTCTTTTGCATCAGCAAAAGCTGCAAAATCAGCAAAAGGTTCTAAACGATTTTGTTCAAAAATTTGTGGATTTGCTAATATATTTACATCAAAAAACTCTACAGCCATAGACCTATTCTCCATAATTAATCATGTGTTTATAATAGATCTAAGTACATATTTGCTACGATAATAAAAACTACTTCAAGGATATTAGAACGATATTAATGATATTCGCCTAAAATTAAGCTTTATAAACTATATTTAAGCTTTAAATTTTATGATCATAGTCACATTTCTAACATTATTTTAGATAAAAAAATCTTAAAAACATATGTAAATAAATGACATCTATATGATCTTAAATAAAAAAAATTGTCAATTAAACACAAAAATATTGATTTTACATTTAGTCGTTTTTATATCTAAATAATCTCTTTAATATCTAATTTTAGATTAATCTATTACTATAATGATCGAGCTTGATTTTATGGGAGAGGTAGTATGAGTGACACAATTTCTTTAAAAGAGAAAGCTTCCTTTGGTATAGGAGCTATCGGTAAAGATATGGGTTACTGGATTATGGCTGGCTACTTGATGATATTCTTTACAGATGTAGTCAAGCTTAATCCTGCCTATATCGCATTTTTATTCTTGTTTGCCAGAATTTGGGATGCTATTAATGATCCTATTATGGGTTGGATTGTAGATAATACTAAAACAAGATGGGGTAAATTTAGACCTTGGATCTTTATTGGTACTATAGTTAACTCCATTGTGGTTCTCTTCTTATTCTATGATCCAAACAATTTATTTGGACCTGTAGGTGTGATGGTTTGGTGTGGTGTATTCTACATACTTTGGGGTATGTCTTACACTATTATGGATATTCCTTATTGGTCCATGATCCCTGCTTTTAGCTCTGATTCTAAAGTACGTGACCTCATGTCTGTTATTCCAAGAACATGCGCTATGATTGGCGGTCAATTTGTAGTTATTTTTGGTCTACCACTCATCGCTTACTTTGGTGTAAAAAGTGGTGGTACAGAAGCTGATGGTTTCTTTAGATTTACATTATTTGTAGTTGTATGCTTTATTATTGCATCAACAATTTGCTCTGTTAATGTAAGAGAACACGTACAAACTCCACTACGTCAAAAAATTAGTGCAAAAGATATCTTAAAGCTTTTAGGAAAGAATGATCAATTAGTTGTTATCATTATCTTAACAATTATACAACAATTAGCTCAAAACCTTGTTAATGGCTCTATCATTTATTACTTTAAATATGCTATACAACATGAAGATTGGTATTCTACCTTTATGGCTGTAGGTGCTATCTCACAGTTTGCAGCATTTATTATTTTCCCAACTTTAGTACAAAAGACCTCACGTCGTTTCGTATATATTAGTTCTGCTTTAATGTTAGTAGTTGGCTATCTTTCAATGTTCCTCTTTGGTTCAAAGCCAGATAGTTCATTTATAGTATCTGCAGGTTCTTTTGCTATTGCCTCATTAGGTACTGCTTTATCCTTAGTTTCAACTACTGTAATGCTAGCCGATACTGTAGATTATGGTGAGTTTAAATTAGGTACAAGATCTGAATCTATTGTATTTTCAATGCAAACTATGACTGTAAAGTTTGGTAATGCATTAGCAGGCTTTATGTCATCAATGACCTTAGCAATTGTAGGTTATATTCCAAATCAAGTTCAAACAGAACAAACTTTATTTGGTTTACGTCTTGTAATGTTTGTAGCTCCATCTATTATGCTTGTAGTAATGATTTTACTATATATGAAATACTACAAATTAAATGGCGCTTTCTACAAGAATATGCTAAGTGCTCTTGAAGTATCACGTGATAAGGCTCGTGCTCAAAAGGAGAGTAATTATATTGTACGTTACTCTTTAAATCAAAATCACATGTTATTAAAGGCTAAAGCTACTAGCAAAGAAGATATTATTAATCAAATGATTGATACCCTTAAGAATAGCCAATATGTAACAGATCTTGAAGCTTTACGTAAAGCTGTCTTTGATAGAGAATCTCAAGGCTCAACAGGCATAGCAGATGGTATTGCCCTACCTCATGCTAAATGCAAAGCAGTAACTAAAGCACAAATTGTTATTGCAACTTTGGATAAAGGTGTTGATTTTAATGCTCCTGATGGTAATGCTTGTGATTTAATCTGCTTAATTGCCTCACCAGATGATGGCAATACTCATATCGATACTATAGGCAGATTGTCCTTACTCTTAAATGATGAGGACTTAAGAAGCGCTATTAGATCATCAGATGATGCTTATACTTTAATTGAGACTATCTCTCATAAAGAAAAAGCATTAGCTTAGTAATTATTCTTCGTAGTTGTTTGTTCGCCTAGGCTGTTTTAGCCTAGGTTTTTTTTAATCTTTATATTCTCCTTTAATTGTATATCTATTCATAATATAAATCTTTTTACCTACATAAAACACTAGTCATACTAAAAAATAATTAATAATTTAAAAGAATATTTTTTAATAATATTACTAATTTTCTTTATATATTATACTTAGTAACATAATCTTAACTTTAACTTAAAGGTGTATGTATGCAAACAATTGGTCTTATAGGAGGTATGAGCTATGAAAGTACAATTACCTACTACCAACAAATCAATAAATTTATAAATTCAAAACTAGGAAAAATGCATAGTGCAAAATGTATTATTTATAGTGTAGACTTTGAACAAATAGCCCAATGCCAACGTGAAGATAATTGGGAACAAGCAAGTAAAATTTTAACTGAAGCTGCTCTATCTTTACAAAAAGCAGGAGCAGATTTTATCGTTATTTGTACTAATACTATGCATAAAGTTGTACCTACAATTCAAGCTAACATTAATCTACCTATACTACATATAGCTAAAGTTACTGCAAACACCTTGATAGAACATAATATCACTAAGGTTGGCTTATTAGGTACTAAATATACTATGCAGCTTGATTTTTATAAAGATATACTAAAACAAAAAGGTATTGAAGTTATTTGTCCTGAAATTAAAGATATGGATATTGTTAATAAAATTATTTTTGATGAATTATGCCAAGGTATCATTAAAGATGATTCAAGACAACAATATCTGCATATAATAGAAAAATTACAAAAACAAAATGCTCAAGCAATAATTTTAGGATGTACTGAAATTGGATTACTTATACAACAAAAGCATTGTTCTTGTAAAATTTTTGATACGACCTTACTACATGCACAAGCAGCTGCAATAAAAGCAATTGCTTAACATATTTTTTAGCTTAGCTTTAACTAATTAGATTGTTACATCTTTGATGTACTGCTAATAAAAAGGTCAAATACCTAACTAAATAGGAATTTGACCTTAAATATACTCTATATTATTAATATTAGGTCACAATCTGTAACCTTTTTTTAATATTAATATTACTCAATGATCTCGCCAACAACGCCAGCGCCTACAGTACGACCACCCTCACGGATAGCGAATCTCTCACCCTTAGCCATAGCTACTGGGTGAATTAAGGTTACTGT
>CALXNP010000034.1 GCA_944389785.1 uncultured Anaerobiospirillum sp. | reverse complement strand
AAAGAGTAAATTGTTTTTAACAAGTCGGTTTGTAATGAGGGAGTTAAATTAAAAAAATTTACTGCTCAATGTCGGTAAGAATATATTTTTACTATAGTATAGATAACCTCGATTAAGTTAAAAAACTTATCGAGGTTTATTAAAAATAGGTAACTTATTTTAAGCCTTTATTTACAGCTTCAAGGTCTGCTACAGTTAAGGTACCTTGAGTGTATAGTAGATTTAAGCGAGATAAAATATATTGATATCTTGCTGTAGATAGGTTCTGCATGGCGTTATATAAGCTTTGAGTGGCATTAAGTACGTCAGTAATTGTTCTAGTGCCAACATCATAGCCAGCTTGTGTGGCCTCAAGTGCAGATTTTGCAGATTTTGCTAATTGCTCATAAGCTCTTACAGAACTAATAGCTGCATTGACATTATTATAACCACTATTGACATTAGCAACTACAGTGCGATATGTGTACTCAAGATTTTCAGAGGCTACAATGTAATTTTGCTCAGCTTGTGATACTTGAGACATAGTTGCACCACCTGAGAATAGGGGTAGATTAAAGTTTAGACCAATAGTACCTTCATGACTATTTGCAGAAACTTGATTATTTGGTATTTGAGTATCAAAATCTACGTAAGTAGTATTATAGCTGCCCACTATGTCTAAAGTAGGTTCAAATCCTGTTTGAGCTAGAGTGATTTGATCTTTTGCTATATCTCGGTTAATAATGCTAGCTTGTAAACTTAAATTATTCTCCTTAGCTTTAGTTAAGATTTGATCTAAAGTTTTAGTCATAGATTGAGGAGAGAAGGTCTTTTCATTAAGTTCAGCTAAATTACGCACATCACGTCCCAAAAGTTTGCGTAATTCTTCATATGAATTTATAAGATTATTTTCAGCAGTAATTACTTGAGCTATAGATAAATCATAAGTAGCTTTAGCTTCTAATTGATCAGTTTCTGCTATTAAACCTACTTGGAAACGGCGAGTTGCTTCTCTTAATTGTTGTTTTAAAGCATCTGAGTTAGCTTTTTGGAATTTTAAAGTATCTTTTGCACTTAAAACACCAAAATAAGCATTACATACACGTATAATTAAACTTTGTAGGCTATCATTATAGCTAAGATCTTGAGCTGCTGCTTGTTTTTGAGTAATACTTCTATTTTTCCAAGCACTGTGGCGCCATAGAGCTTGAGATAAATTTACACCACCTGTAGCCTGATTATTAGATCTTGATGTGTTGTTAAGCTCATTTACATTAGTAACAGTACGAGATATAGCACCGACTACATTAATTTGTGGTAATAAAGCGGCAGTAGCCTCATCTATTTTAGCAACAGCACTATCTCGTTGGGCTTTTGCTTGTAATACCAAAGGATCTTTTATATAAGCTTCTTTATAAATATCAAGTAAATCTTCAGCTTGTGCTGTAGCACATATGCTACTTGCTAACAATGTTGTTAAAAGTAAGCGTTTAAGTTTCATATACTCTTTAATCCTAATAAATAAAAAATGATGTCCAATTTTAACAAACATTGTACTTTAGCATAAAGGCAAAAGATTAAAAATTGTTAGGATTGTTAAAAATTAACTAGAAATGATCAATTAAGATATGATTTTATGTATGGTGGAGGTAAGCGGGATCGAACCGCTGACCCTCTGCTTGCAAAGCAGATGCTCTCCCAGCTGAGCTATACCCCCACAAGGGACTTAACTTTGGTGGAGCTACGCGGGATCGAACCGCGGACCTCTTGCATGCCATGCAAGCGCTCTCCCAACTGAGCTATAACCCCAAAGTAAGTGATTACGGTGCCCCATTATACAATATTTTTTTTACAGGTCAAGTATTTTTTCTAATAATATAAAAATATTTTATAACTACTTGATTTTTAGTAATAATAACTTGTATACACCGTTATAAATTGTAATCTTTATTAAGATATCTTATATTAACTATTAAATATGAAGTATATATTTTATTAGATTTAAGATAATTGTATACGTTTACAATTTTTATTTAATTAAATTAAAGTAGCTATAGCTTAAGCTTATTAACTAAATATAGCTACTGTATAATGGGAAAAAGAATTATTTTTTAGTAAGTCTATTCTTCTAAAAACCAATCATTATGATTTTTTCTAACAATATGATAAGTTTTAGTAATTTCATATAGATGTGTTGAAAGCAGGTCTATTGCTTTTTGTATGTCTTTATTTTTAATACAAGCAAATAGCTCATCATGTTCATTTACAAGTGTGTTAATCGATGAAATGTTTTCATGTATAGTAAAGTATCTAATTCTATCCATATTAGATTTCACTTTTTGTATTGTATCCCAAGCTAATTGGGTAGATGAAAATTGACAAATGGTACTATGAAAATTATCGTCTAAACTTAAAAATTTACCATGACTTTTATTTGAAATAGAGTCTGTAAGATTACGTTGTTTTTGCATAATACGTTCAAGCTTATTAATTATTTTATTAAAATCTTTATCATTTAAATTAAGACTCTCACGTAGTGCTTGACATTCGATTGCACAGCGCATAAAGCAAATATCTTTAAGATTTTTTGCTGAAATTTTAGTTACAAAACTTCCTTTTTGAGGAAAAACTTCAACTAGACCACAATTTATAAGTTCATTAATAGCAGCACGAACAGGCATGCGTGAGACATCAAAATGTTCTGCAATTTCATTTTCTGAAATCTTATCTGTAGGTACTAAAAAGTTTTCTACAATAATTTGACGTAAAAAATAAAAAATTTGTTCAGAAATAGGATGATCTTTAGATAATTTACAAGATGGTAGCTTTCTTCTAGGCATATTAAGTTAAATCCTTGTTTAATTAATTTTAATTAAACTTGTATACAAGTTTTTATTAGAATATAAAAAAAATATCCAAAAAATATACTAAAATTGTGATCAAGATATTATCTTGTATACAAGTTTAGATGTATTGTATACATATAGTCTTTATATATTAGGAATCACTATGCAAAGTGTTAATAGTTTTTATGTGAGGATATAAAAAGCTATAGGTGCTAGTATAGCTTTTATAGTAACTTAACTTATTACAACTTATGCATTAGTGTACTATAACTTTAGTTCTGATTTCATTTTAACAGATGTAAGCTTGTTATATTTAATACATAAAGCTTAGTTGGTATCTGTTGAGATGTTTTGATTGTATAGATTACATAATCTTACATTTATAATCAGAACCATTATATATTGCAGGCTATATTTTACCAATTTATACCATGTATGTCTTAAAAAATACCTAAGGATATTTTATTTTAAGAGTATGGTTTTTATTTTTTTATATTAAGTTTTCTAACTTATGTTAGGTAGATGGAATATCTTTTTACAAATAAATCTTTAAATTTAATTTTTAGAGGATACTCACTATGAAGGCATGTGTTTTACATAAAAAAGGTGATTTGCGTTATGAAGATGTTGCAGAGCCAATGATCAAAGAAGATCTTGAGGTTAAAGTTAAGATCTTAGCTGGTGGTATTTGTGGCTCAGATCAACACTATTATCTAGATGGTGGTATTGGTTCAGCTATTGTTGTACGTGAACCAATCATTATGGGTCATGAAGGATGCGGTATTGTTACTGAAGTAGGAAGTAAGGTTGATAATATTAAAGTTGGTGATATGGTTGCATTACGTCCAGCTCGCCCTTGCTTTGATTGTTACTATTGTAAACATCATATGTACTCTTACTGCGAAAATATGCGTCACTTTGGTTCTGCTGCAACTTTCCCACATGTCCAAGGTTTATTTAGTGAGTATGTAGTTGCTCATAAGGAACAATGTCGTGTAGTTAAAGATGTTGCTCCTGAGGTAGCTGCTTTTGCTGAGCCTTTAGCTGTAGCTTACAATGGTGTTCATTGTGCTGGTGATATTATTGGCAAAAAAGTTTTAGTTATGGGTGCAGGTCCTATTGGCTGTTTAGCTGTAAGTGCAGCTAAGGCTTTAGGTGCTGATATGGTAGCAGCTGTAGATATTAGAGATAATCCTCTTGAGGTAGCTACACAAATGGGTGCTGATATCACTTGTAATTCAATGACAAATACTGCACAGATTGAAGCTTGGTGTGAACATAAGGGTTATTTTGATGCTGTAATTGAGTGTACTGGTAATGCTTTTGCTAGCATGCAATCTATGAAGATGCTGCGTCCTGAAGGTACAATTGCTCAAGTAGGTATGTTTGGTGCTAAGACTCCAAATGATCTTGGTGCTTTTGCTGTTAAAGGATTAAAGTGGCATTCAGTATTCCGTTTCTATGGTGAGTTTGCTCCAGCTGTTAATGCTTTAGAATCAGGTATTGTAGATCCATTACCTTTACTATCAGCTTCATTTAAAGCAGAAGATTGTGTTAAGGCTATGGAAGCTGCTGTATCTCCTGAAACTTTAAAAGTACAAGTAAGATTTGATTAAGTAAATTACTATTCCCACCAGATCATATAATTTTTGGTGGGAATTTTTAATATAAAGCTCCTAAAAAATAGTCAAATATTTTGTTTTTATTTTATATACAAGTAAGAGCCCTTTGCAGTAATAATAAAAAAGTCTCAATACCTTTATAAATAAAAAACTTTTTATTGACATAGTAATATATATTTTGCTATTTTGCCAAATACTAAAATATATTTAGTATATAGGATATTTTATGCAGCAAAATATATTTCGAAAATTATCTTTTTTAGATCGTTATCTAACATTATGGATCCTTTTAGCTATGTTTATAGGTGTAGGCATAGGTTACTTCTTTCCAGAAGCTAAAAATTTTATAAATGCTTTTCAGTATGATACTACCAATGTTTTAATTGCTATAGGTCTTATTGTTATGATGTATCCACCTTTAGCTAAAGTTAAATATGAAAATCTACATACAAATTTTGTAGATAAAAAGGTTTTACTACTTTCTTTAATGCAAAATTGGTTTATTGGACCTATGCTAATGCTTATATTAGCTATAATATTTTTTTATGATAGTCCTGAATATATGACAGGATTAATTCTTATTGGTCTTGCTCGTTGTATTGCTATGGTTATAATTTGGAACGATCTTGCAAAAGGAGATAGAGAGTTTTGTGCAACTTTAGTTGCTTTAAATTCTATTTTTCAAGTTATTTTTTTCTCACTTTATACTTATATTTTTATTGAAGTTATACCAAGTATTTTCAATCTTAAAACTCAAAGTATTGAGATAGGTATAAATGAAATTGCAAAAAGTGTTTTGATTTATTTAGGTATTCCTTTTATGCTAGGTATTTTTTCAAGATATTTTGCTATAAAGGTTAAGGGTAAGCAATGGTATAACGATAAATTTATCAAATTTATATCACCTTGGGCATTAAGAGCTTTATTATTTACTATAGTTGTTATGTTCTCTTTGAAGGGAGATATGATAGTAAGTTTGCCTTTTGAGGTTATAAAAGTAGCAATTCCACTATTTATATATTTTATCTTAATGTTTATTATTTCTTTTTACCTATCTAAACAATTAGGTACAAATTATGAACAAAGCACTACATTATCGTTTACAGCTGCATCAAATAATTTTGAACTAGCAATTGCTGTGGCAGTTGCGGTATTTGGGCTTGGATCTGCTCAAGCCTTTGTTGCTGTGATATGTCCTTTAGTTGAAGTGCCTGTTCTTATTGGGTTGGTTAATTTAGCTCTTTATTTTAAAAAGAGATTTTATAGTTAAGTAGATTTATAAATTACATAACACAAAATAAAGATAAACTTTAATTAGAATTATTTTACCAAAATACATAGGGGATAGCTTATTAGGCTATCCCCTCATAAAGTTTTTTATATTATTACATTAATAACCAAACCATTTAGCAGGTGCTGTAATAATAGCTGGGAATATTAAGCATAGTATTAAGAATATAAATTCAGCTATTAAAAATGGACCAATACCGCGAACTAATTGTCCCATCTTTAAGTTGCTGACAGAGCAGCCTATATATAGAACTGTTCCTACAGGAGGTGTTAATAAACCAAGACATAGGTTTAAAATCATGATAATAGCAAAGTAGTAAACATCAATACCTGCAGCCTCTACTAATGGGAAAAGCACTGGTGTAAAGATTAAGGTGATAGGAGTGATATCCATAACCATACCTAAGGCTAATAATAGAATATTTAAAACTATTAAAAGCATAATAGGGTGATTTACCAAACCTTGCATTAACTCAACTAATTGAGCAGGAACATCTGCCATAGTAATCATCCAACCTACAGCTGAAGCACCACCTACGATAAACATAACTATGGCTGTGCTCTTCATTGCATCATAGCAAAGTGTTGGAATCATACTTAACTTTAATTTACGATTAATGAGAGTTGATACTAAAAATGCATATACACAAGCAACAGCACCACCTTCTGTTGGAGTAAATACACCCATACGAATACCAACAATAATAATAATAGGTAATAAAATAGCTGGTATAGCTTTTATAGTAATAGGTAAAATATCTTTAGCTGGTACCTTAGTAATATCTGTAATATTATCTTTTCTAACCATGATAAACCAAGCAACCATGATTGACATACCAAGTAAAATACCAGGCACAATACCCATTACAAACAATTTACCAATAGAAAGGCCTGCTGTGACACCTAAAATAATTAAAGGTAATGATGGTGGAATAATAGGAGCTGTTAAGGCTGAGGAACATACAAGACCTGTTGCTCTTGCTTTATCATAGCCTGAAGCTACCATCATTGGCACTAACATACCACCAAGAGCAGATACGTCGGCAATTGCAACACCAGATAATCCAGCAAATAACATACATGCTAAAATTGTTACATAGCCAAGACCACCTCTAAATCTGCCTACAATTACTTGTGCAAATTCAATTAGTTGTTTAGAAATACCACCATGTTTCATAATTTCACCAGCCAAAATAAAGAATGGCACAGTGATTAAAATATAATTATCAGTTCCAGATACTACTTGGAAGGCTAATTGATATGGCATATCTCCCATATCTAAAAACCAAAGTAATACTAAACAACATATAAATAAAACAATAGCAATAGGTAAACCTGTAAATAAGAAGACAAATAATGTGCCTAAAAATATAAATAGTTCCATAATTATTGCTCCTTATTAGCTTCATCTTGCATCTTTTGTAAAGTAGCATCATCAAGCTTTAACATTTGTATATCTTGAATGATATGCTTAACAGATATGACACTACAAATGAATGAACCTAAGACTACAGAAAGTATTAGCAGACTATAAGGGATACCTGTAACTTGTCCTACAGTAGTAGTATCAAAGTAATATTGTAAACCACCATAACTTAAGGTTAATAAGACCACTATAGAGACAATTTCAAAAACAAAATCAAATCTAATTTTATTTCGTGGAGTTAATCTATCAGTGACAGTAGTGACTCTTATATGTGATCTATTAAACCATACAGATACAGTTGCTAAATAAATAGCCCACATAAATAGATATCTTACAAATTCTTCTGTAATAATAATACCTGATGAGAAGAAGTAACGAAGCATGGTGTTGGAAAATACAAAACCCACCATAGTTAATAGTAAAATAGTACAAATATATTTATTGATACTACTTAATATTTTTATAAAATCTTGCATAGACAAACTCCTAGCATAGCACCTTTTGCAAGGTGCTATATCAGTTTAAAAATGTAAGGATTTTTAGTTAGTTAAGGTATGTTATTGTTGTGCTTTGCTTGCACAGAAGTCTCTAAAATCTTTTGAACCAGGAACTTCTTTATCGAACCAATCCCAAGTAGGTTGAGCTGCTTTTACCATTTGCTCTTTAAATTCAGGAGATGGAATAGTAATGGTAACACCCTTACTCTTTAAGTAATCAACAGTCTTAGCTTCATCTTGTTGAGAAATATCCCAATTGTATTTAACGGCATTATTCATAGCTGTATCAAACCATTGTTTAGCTTGATCATCTAACTTGTTGTACCATTTGTCATTAACTAAAACAAATGTAGGTGAGAAGATGTGACGGCTTTCTAACATATACTTGTTAACTTCATACCATCCCATTGACTCAACCATAGTATAAGGATTGTCTTGACCATCAACAACTTTGGTCTCTAAAGCAGTGTATAACTCTGTAGCTGGTAATGGTGTTGGATTTGTACCTAAAGACTTAAATAATTGTACGAAAACTTCATTTAAAGGTGTTCTGATCTTCATCTTTCCTAGTTCTTGCATATTTGTAACTGGGAATGATGATGATATTTGTCTAAAACCATTTACAATAACACCAGATATTCTTGCACCTGAGTTTTTAGTATAGTTACCTTCAAATTTTTTGATGTCATTTGATAAAAATACATTGCGAGCATGATCCCAATCATTGATAATGAAAGGTTGTTCCCATGCTGCAATCATTGGCTCATCGTTTTTAATTAAACCGCCAACTTGTGCGATTTGTATTGTACCTCTTTTTACTAGCTCCATGATCTTTTCTTCGCCACCAGCTTCATTATTAGGCTTTAAGGTAACTTTAAATTGACCTTCTGAAATTTCTTCAACTTCTTTCTTAAAGTGCTCCATCATTTTTGTATTAGCATGATCAGGTCCAAAGTATCCTGCAAATATTACACGATAGGTTTTTGCTTGAGCCATGCTAAAAGGTGTGGCAATTAAGGCTGCTGCTGTACATATTGCAAGTAGTGATTTTAATTTCATAAACATCGTCCTCTTAAGTTCGGAATTACTGTGTTTATAGCATAATTAAAAATATCTTTTTAAAAATAAACATTGCTCACAATTTTTGATTTTTATTTATTAATTTATATAAAATCAAATGGTTAAATAAAACATGTATACTAGTATTGTAGTATTTTAGTGTGTTTGTTGTATGTAACTATTTGTTTTCAAATATAAATTGAATATTTTATAAAAAATATATACCTTAAATTAAAAATATATGATTATCAGATAATTTAATTATAAATTAATTAGTTATTAAAAATAATAATGCTGTTTTAGATTTAGTTCACAAAATTAAAACTTGTATACTAGAATACAAGTTTTAAAAGATCTAAACTAGACACATATACATAATTTTTGATTATTAATGGAGTTTTCAATTATGATGCACATGACTATGCGTTGGTTTGGACCAGAACAAGATAGTGTTACTTTAAAACAAATACGTCAAGTTCCTGGAATGGAAGGCATTATTACCGCTTTACATGAAATCCCAGCTGGTGTGGCATGGACCTATGAAGCTGTAGCTGAGCGTAAAGCTATAGTTGAAAAAGCAGGTCTTAAGCTCATGGGTATTGAGAGTATTAATGTGCATGAGGATATTAAGTACGGTGATAAAAATCGTGATGAATTAATTGATAATTATATTAAATCATTAGAAGCTGTAGGTAAAAATGATATTCATTTAGTTTGCTATAACTTCATGCCAGTATTTGATTGGACTAGAACTGATTTAGCTCAAAGACTAGCAGATGGTTCAACAGCTCTTGCTTATGATGGCAAAATTATTGAGGGTCTAAGCGCAGAAGAAATGTTTGATAGAATTGCTAATAGCTCAAATGGTTTTGAGATGCCTGGTTGGGAATTGAATCGTCGTGATGAAATTACAGCTCAAATTAAAAAATTCCAAGAAGTAACTTGTGATGAGCTAAGAGCAAACTTTAAATATTTCTTAGATGCTATCATGCCAACTTGTGAAAAATACAATATTAAGATGGGTGTACATCCTGATGATCCTTCATATGATTTATTTGGTATTCCTCGTATTACCAAGAGTGAAGAAGATTTAATTAAAATTGCTCAAATGAACAGCAGTCCTTTAAATGGTTTTTCATTATGTACAGGTTCTTTAGGTTCTAATCCAGCAAATAATTTACCTAAGATTATTAGAAATCCTATTATTGGACCACGTATTCATTTTGCTCATATTAGAAATGTATTACATACTGGTGATCACCAATTCCATGAAAGTTCACATGTATCACATACAGGTTCTCTTGATTTATATGAGATTGTTAAGGCTTTAGTTGAAGTAGGATTTAATGGTTTAGTACGTCCTGATCATGGTCGTGAGATTTGGGATGAGGTTGCACGTCCTGGTTATGGTTTAGCAGATAGAGCTTTAGGTGCTACTTATATAATTGGTCTTGAAGAGGCTATTAGAAAGTCAAAGCACATGCCATATCCTGATAATATTAACTCAATTACAGCTCCTTTAAATTAAGATTTAGGAGTAAATTATGTTAAAAGTTACATTAGAAGGCATTAAAAACAAAGAAGCTTTTACTCAAGCAGGTATTGAGTTACCTCAGTTTGATGTTAAAAAAGCTCAAGATGATAGTTTAAAAGCTCCTGTATGGGTTCATTTTGGTGCCGGTAATATTTTTAGAGGCTTTATAGCCTCTTTACAGCAAGAGCTTTTAAATAAAGGTTTTGCTCAAACTGGTATTATTACTGTTGATACAGTAGATGGTGCTTTAGTTGATACTATTTATAAAAACCATGATAAGCTTACTATGGAGGTAACTTTATTACCTGATACTAATGTGCAATTGCGTATTATAGGATCAGTAGTTAATGGTTTTAAGTATAATGGTACTGATGCAGAGCAAGAAAAAATTGTAAAGGATATATTTAAGAATAAAAGTTTACAAATGATATCTTTTACAATTACTGAAAAAGGTTATGCAGTTTATGATATTAATAAAGAGCTGATTCCACTTGTTAAAGAAGACATTAATAATGGACCAAAGCAAGCAAAGCATATTATGTCTATAGTTTGTTCTTTGCTTTATGAGCGTTATTTAGCTGGTAAATTACCTTTAGCAGTGGTATCAATGGATAATTGCTCTCATAATGGTGATTTACTTAAAGCCTCAATTTTAACTATAGCAAAAGCTTGGTTAGAGAAGGGTTTTGTTGAGAAAGAGTTTATTGATTATTTAAATGATCAAGGTAAAGTGACTTTCCCATGGTCAATGATAGATAAGATTACTCCTCGTCCAGATGACTCTATAGTTAAACTTTTAACTGATAAAGGTGTAGCAGATATGCAACCAATTAAGACTAATTTTGGTTCATTCTTAGCACCTTTTGTTAATGCTGAAAAGCCTCAGTACTTAGTCATTGAGGATAGTTTCCCTAACGGTAGACCTGCTTTAGAAAAGGCAGGTGTACTTTTCACTCAGAGAGAAAAGGTTGATTTATGTGAGAGGATGAAGGTTACAACTTGCTTAAATCCTTTGCATACTTCACTTGCTGTGTTTGGTTGTTTACTAGGCTTTACTCGTATCAGTGCACAAATGGAGGATGCTGATCTATGTAAGTTAGTTAATCGTTTAGGTTATGATGAGGGATTACCTGTTGTTGATGATCCACAAATTTTAAGTCCAAAAGACTTTTTAACTGAAGTGATTGAACAAAGACTTACTAATAAATGCTTACCAGATTCTCCACAACGTATTGCTACAGATACTTCACAAAAAGTGAAGATTAGATTTGGTCAAACTTTAAGTAATTATAAGAAAAAAGGCTTATCTACTGAGCACTTAGTGGCTATTCCTTTAACAATAGCAGCTTGGCTTAGATATTTATTAGCTATTGATGATAATGGTAATAGTTTTGAACCATCTGCAGATCCTTTATTAGCTACTTTACAAGAGCAATTAAAGAATATTAAGTTAGGGGATAATGATATTGGTGATAAGCTTAAACCAATTTTAAGCAATGAGGCTTTATTTGGATTAAACCTTTATGAAGCAGGCATTGGTCAAAAAGTTGAGCAAATGTTTATTAAAATGCTAAAAGGTAAAGGAGCAGTTAGAGCCACTTTACATGAGTGTTTAGCTTAAAATTTTAGGCATAGCAATATAAAAAGCATGGTGAATTAAAGTAACCATGCTTTTTTATTATGAATAATATTTTTTGTAGAATTAAAGTTAATATTATTTATTTAAGATTTCTAAAGACATATGTTTTATTTAGCTTCTGGTAATAACCCTGTTTTTTTTAATTCTCGAGAGAGTCTAATGGCTGTTTCTGTTTCACAGCCAGCATACTCTGCTATTTCTCTAAATGTCCATTTATATAAAGGATAATTAGTTGTTAAATATCTAATAGTATTAAACACTCTATCTAGACTTTTGTTAAAAGCAATGCTTGAAAGTCTATATTCAGCATCTTGTAATTCATATGCAATTTGCATAACAAGTTTATTTGATAATTTTTGATTATGATTTAAAAAATTTTCTACATCATTTGGTCGTATTCTAATAATATCTGCATTAATCATTACCTTAGCACTGCAATGATAAATCTTAGATGAAGAAAATAATGTTCTGTATCCAAAATAATCTTGATCTTTATATAAACGTAAAAGCGTTTCTTTACCATTTTCAAGAATGTGGTATAAACCTATATAACCTTTAGTTATATAGTAAAAATCATATGCACTATCTCCTTGAGAGTAGACTGTATAACCTTTTTCAAGATTTGAGTATGTATTTAATTGACAATCGCAAAATTGTTGGGGTGTTATAATGTTCAATTGCTTCATAATTAACTTATCCATAAACTAAGCATATAATTAAGCATACTTAAGCATGTAGGTGTATATAGCAATAAATGCTAAGACACAAAATAATAAAATATTACAAAGTTTAGGTTTAATTAAACCTATTAATTTCATAGAAATAAATGAAGTTAAAAATGAGGATAATATTACAATTCCAATAATGTTAAGATTAATGTAACCAATTTGTATAGTATTAGCAAAAGGATTAACTATATCTTTAGTTAGATATCCATACATACTGCTTAAACCACCTAATACCATCATGTAATTAGTGTATACAGCAATTTGTTGGTGTTTAACATTTTTTAATTGTCCAATTAAAGGAGCCATAATAGATCCTCCACCAATACCTGTAATACCAGCTACAAGTCCTCCTATTAGACAAAAAATAAGACCAGTATAATTTAATTTATCATAATCTTTTATATCTGTGATATCTGTATTGTTATTTTTTGTTTTTATGCATGAATATAAAGTTTTTAAAGCAAGAATAAACATAGTACTAATGAATATTATTACTATAATATTTTCTCCTAAAATAAAACTAAGCTCAAAACCTGTTTGTACCCCAATAGACATTCCAATAGTCCAAATAGCTAAATTTTTATAAGAGATAGTAATATGTTTTTTTATAAAGTAACTAAGATTTATAATAGCACTACCTATTACAATAGATAGTGAGGTTGCAGCTACCATTTGAATAGGAATATTATTAAATACAGTCATTAGCAAAGGTACAAGTAATACACCACCGCCAATTCCTAATATAGCAGATAAAATATTAGATATGATTCCGCAGGTACATAAAATTAAGATTATATTCAGATCCATAATCAAAATGCCTAAGTTATTAAGATAGTATTGATATATGATCTAATTTTTTTTGATTATTAACTATGATATTTATCATAGTTAATGTTGTAAATGTTTTATAAATTTTAACTATCTACATGTCTTAAATAGGGGTGTTTTATATGTTAAGAAATTTTTATTTAATGGCTAAGCCATCATCTTCTATCTGTAATTTAAATTGTGATTATTGTTTTTATAAGGATAAAAGCTTAAGTAATAATTTAAGCATGACAGATGCAGTGCTAGAAAAATATATAATGACCTATATAAATACTAGTACGCAAAATACTGTAACTTTTATTTGGCAAGGTGGTGAACCTACCTTATGTAAAGTAGACTTTTTTAAAAAAGTAGTAAATTTACAACATAAGTATAAAGGTAATAAAACTATTTATAACACGATTCAAACTAATGGGGTATTATTAGATGATGAGTTTGTTGCTTTTTTTAAAGAACATAGTTTTTTAGTTGGTATTTCTATTGATGGTCCTCAGAATTTACATGATGTAAATCGCACTTATAAAAATCATAAAGGAACTTATCAAGATGTAGTTAAGGCTATTGAACTTTTAAAAGCATATGAAGTAGACTTTAATACTTTAACTGTAATAAACAAGTCTAATTATAATTTTGCTAAAGAAGTTTATCAACATTTAAAATCTTTGGGTTCTACATATATGCAATTTATTCCTCTTACAGGAGTTGAAGATAGAATTAATGCTGAAGAGTATGGTAAATTTCTTATAGATCTTTTTGAAGCTTGGAAAGAAGATATAGGACAAATAAATATTCAACATATTGATCAATGGTATATGTGTTTTTTAGGCTATAGACCAAATTTATGTGTTTTCACTAGAGAATGTGGTGATCAATTAATAATAGAACAAAATGGTGATATATATAGTTGTGATCATTATGTAGATCATAATCATAAATTAGGTAATATTTTAACAGACGATCTTGTTTGTATGCTTAATAGTCCTACACAAGTAAAATTTACACTTAATAAGTCTAATTTACCAAGTAAGTGTTATGAGTGTAAATATTTATTTGCTTGCAATGGTGGTTGTCCTAAACATAGGCTATTGAATAATGGTGAGTACATAAACCAATATTGTAAAGCCTATTATGCAGCTTTAAGCCATATGGAGCCATTTTTTATTAAATTAATTAATGCAAATTAAATTATGTGACTATGTTCACATAATTGTATAAAAAATCTAAGTTTATCTTTTTTATAAAAGTGTTTTCCTATTGATAAATAAATAAAAAAAAACAAACAGTTTAAAAAAATGATTTAAATCACATTTTAAAGATGATAAAAATCATAAAGATAAAAATAACTAAAAAAGTAAACTAAATTATAGCCTTTTATTGAGGAGATGTTTATGTTTGCTGTTATTACATGTATAGCCTTTATGGCTTTTGTAGCATGGTACTCTTGGTATAAAACTAAGGGTACTGTATCTGATTCATCTGGCTATTTTTTAGCTGGAAATAAGTTAGGAGCTATATTTATAGCAGGTTCATTATTATTAACTAATATTTCTACTGAACAATTAGTGGGACAAAGTGGTTTAGCTTATTTTGGTAATTTTACGCCTTTAGCTTGGGAAGTTTGGGCTATACGTGGCATTATTTTATTAGCTATTTTGTTCTTACCTATGTATTTAGGTGGTGCATTTTCTACTATGCCTGAGTTCTTAAGTTCACACTTTGGTGAGGGAACCAGAAAAATTATAGTATTTTTATTTATGTTTGGTTATATTTTTGTATGGTCACCTACCGTGTTATATGGAGGTGCGTTAGCATTAATGAAAATACTTGATGTTGAGGCTTACCTTGGCGTTACAAAAATGCAGGCTTTATGGTGTGTAACCATAGTTGTTGGTGTAATAGGTGCCATTTATGCTGTGGCAGGTGGTCTTAAAGCTGTAGCAATCTCAGATACTTTAAATGGTGTAGGTTTACTTTTTGTAGGTTGTTTAATTCCAATTATTGGTATCTATGCATTAGGTGATAAAATAGGCGGTGGCTTTAGTGATGCCTTACATTATATTGCAACACATAGTCCTGAAAAATTAGATGCTATAGGTGTTGGTTCTAAGCTTGATGCTATTCCTATCTCAGCGGTATTTACTGGTCTTTTAGTTACAGCTACATTCTATTGGGCTACTAATCAATTTGTTATTCAAAGAGCTTTAGGTGCTGAAAGTTTAGAGTCAGGACAAAAGGGTTTATTATTAGCAGGTTTTTTTAAGTTTGTAGTGCCATTTATTGCAATTTTTCCAGGTCTTTTAGCATATCATTTATATGGTGATCAATTAAATCCAAGAGATATTGCATATCCTACATTGGTTGCAGATATTTTGCCTGCCCCTTTTTTAGGTTTATTTGTTGCTGTATTATTAGGTGCTGTATTTTCAACTTATAATTCTTTATTAAATTCAGCAGCTACACTTTTTGCAGTGGATATTTATAAGCCTTATATAAATAAAAAGGCAAGTGATGAAAAGGTTATTAAGGTATCTCAAGTCTTTGGTATTATATGCTCTGTAATTACCATTGGTATTGCACCATTGCTTGTATATGCTCCACATGGTATCTTTATTTTCTTACAGCAGTTTACTGGTTTTATTGCTGTACCTATTGTTTGCTTAGTTTTAATAGGTTTATTCTCTAAAAAGATTCATGTTAGTGAGTTCGCCGCTAAGTTTGTTATAATCGCTCATATAATTGCATATTATTTATTAGTATTTCAATTTAATGATATGATTAAAATTCATTGGATGCATATCTATGGAATTTTATTCTGTGTTGAATTAGTTATTTTGATAGCATGGGGTATTATTAAGCCATCTGTAGTTAAATATGCAAGAGCAGATAATGCCGCTGTAGTCGATATGCATCCTTGGCATTATGCTATCTTAACATCATGTATATTATTATCTTTAGCAACTTTGATATATGTAGTCTTTTCAAAGGTTGGTTTAGCATATGAACATGATGTTGTCTCTCCTGATTTTTGGATGTATTTCTCTTTAACCTTTATTGTTTGTGCTGTTATTAGTTTACTTTTACATATTAAAGTACAACCAATTTATGAAAGATACATCATTAATAAATATATAACTTCACATAATACTAAATAGGACATTGTTATGAAAAAGCCTAATATATTATTTATTTTATTAGATGATTATGGTTGGACAGATACAGGTTGTTATGGAAGCTCATTTTATGAAACACCTTGTATTGATAAATTAGCTCAAGAGGGAGCTCGCTTTACTGATGCTTATGCTTCATGTCCTGTTTGCTCACCTACAAGAGCTAGTATTTTAACAGGAAAATATCCTGCTCGTTTGGGTATGACTCAATGGTTAGGTGGTAAATCTCAAGGTAAGTTATGTGATGTTCCTTATATAGATCATTTATCTACAGATGAATTTTCTTTAGCAAAAGCTTTAAAACAAGGCGGTTATAAGACTTGGCATGTTGGTAAATGGCATTTAAGTCAACATAATGAACATCGTTTTGAAACTTATCCTGATAAACATGGTTTTGATGTAAATATTGGTGGTTGTGATTTTGGTCATCCATTTCATGGGTATTTTTCACCTTATGGTATTGAGACATTAAAAGATGGCCCTGAGGGTGAATATTTAACTGATAGATTAACTGATGAAGCTATTAATTTAATTAAGAGTTCAAAAGATGATAAGCCTTGGTTTATGTATTTGTCTCATTATGCAGTACATACTCCTATTGAATGTCATGAGCATTTAGTTGAAAAGTATAAACAAAAAGCTCGTATGCTTGGACTTGATAAGATTAATCCATTTGTTGAGGGTGATTATTTCCCTTGTGAGCATAAACAAGATGAAAGAATTTTAAGAAGAACTATTCAAAGTAATCCAATTTATGCAGCTATGGTAGAAAATCTAGATACTAACATAGGCAGAGTTTTAGATTGCATTAAAGAAGAGAATTTAGAAGATAATACTATTGTAATATTTTATTCTGATAATGGTGGTCTTGCTACTGCGGAAGGATCTCCTACAACAAATAAACCATTACAAGAAGGTAAAGGTTGGATGTATGAGGGTGGTACTAGAGAGCCATTAATTATTAAGTGGCCACACCATATTAAACCTAATACTATAATTGAAACACCTATTACCTCAACAGACTTTTACCCAACTTTATTAGAGGCTGCTAACTTACCTTTATTACCTCAACAGCATTGTGATGGTAAAAGTATTCTACCTTTATTAATAGAACAAAAACAAGAAGAGTTAGAGGATAGACCAATATTTTGGCATTATCCTCATTACTCTAATCAAGGTTGTACACCTGGATGTGCTATAAGAGAAGGCAAATACAAGTTACTTGAGTTTTTTGAAGATGGTAGACTTGAACTATATAATGTTTATGATGATATTGGAGAGCAACAAGATCTATCAAAACAATTTCCACATATAGTAAAAGAACTCAAGGCTAAGCTTGATGCTTGGAAAATAGAGGTTGGTGCTAAAATTCCACAAGTAAACAAAGATTGGAAGCCAAGAGCTTCTTAAAATAAAAGTAAATCAAAGGTGTTTGTTAGCACCTTTGTTTATTTTGGAGCGGGCGACGGGAATCGAACCCGCGCTTAAAGCTTGGGAAGCTTCAGTTCTGCCATTAAACTACGCCCGCTTAGTGTACGGATTTTAGCATAATACCTATTAAAATTAAAGCTCTAACTTTCTTTTTAAATACTGTATGCTATCTACTAAAGTATCTGTATTTGTTGCAGAAGAAGCTGAGGTTACATATTTTAATCCATCATAAGGACCGTCTAATACAGTAGCATAAGCTGTTAGTGGCTTAACTTGACCTTGTAGACGCAAACCATTACATTTTAGTTCACGACAAATAGCTACTGTATATTCAGCACCTGTTGAGTATAAAGCTTTAATATCTTTATTTGAGGATAAAACTGTATATGCAATTTCACCATAAGCTGCTGAGATAAGATCAATTGCCTCTTCTTTAGTTCTGCCTGTTTTTTCCAAAATTTGCTCAAAGTTGATAATAATATCAGGATTTGAACCTAAATGATCAGATACAGCAAAAGCCACATTATAATTTTCATAATTAACTAAAATTTGATTAACTACACGTCCAATTTCAGTAGCACGTCTGTGGGCATCACCTAATAATTCTTTGTTTCGTACACTAACTATGAAAGGTTTTTCCTCTAATCTTAAAAGCTCAACTTGAGCAGATATTAAAGGATTGCTACCGCCTACTACACCAAAAATTTTAGCTTTACTATCTTTTTTATAAGCATCTTTCATGACTTTACGGCTCAATGTAGCAGTAAAAGGACCAGGATCTACAGCTAAAAATTTAATTTTAGATAAAAGAACAGCATCTGCAATTAGATTAATATCCTCTTGTGATACGCTATCTAGAACAATAGCTCTAACACCATCATTTGCAAGATCTATTATTCTTTTAGCAAGGTATTCAGCTCCATGAAGTAATTCTTTTAAGTGCAGGGTCTGAGTTTTATATTTAAATTTTTCAGTAAATAAGTCAGCTACACGTCCTGATTGACTTGCACTTAAATCCTCAAGTCCTATAAGTGATTTTTGTAAAGGTTTACCATCAACAAGGATGTAACCACCCACATTAGATCTATTTAAAGCAGGAAAAGCAGGTACTACAATAGCTACTCTATCTTTATCTCCTAAAGCATCAAGCATAGCTTGAGTTTCTGTACAAGTATTTCCTCTCATAGATGGATCTATGCGTTTGGCATAAATTAAAGCATCATCTGATTTTAATAATCTAGCTGCATAAAATACTAATTGATAACTTTGTTCCTTTGTTAAATTACGACTATTAGTTGAATAAACTACACAATCAAAATTGGCAAGCATAGGGTCGCGCAAAGATCTTGGATTGATTAAAGCACAGACTTTATTTTGATTTTTCTCAAGCAAAGCTCCAACAGAGCTACCACCTGTGATTTCATCAGAGATAACAATACATTTAACCATAACTTTATCCTAAAGTAGAAATTTTAGCTCGCATCATAAGTATGCTAGATGGTACCACCGATATTTCATCAATATCAAGCTCAATTAAAGTTTTAGTAAAGTGCTCATCAGCACCAAGTTCACCACAAATACCAACCCACTTACCATAAGCATGAGCATTTTTTATGGTCATAGCAATTAATTTTTTCACTGAATTATGATAAGGCTGCATAAAGCTATTAAGTTCTGCATTTTGTCTATCAATAGCTAAAGTAAATTGAGTTAGATCATTGCTGCCAATAGAGAAAAAGTCAACTAAAGGAGCAAGTTCATCACTAATTAAGGCTGCTGCAGGAGTTTCAACCATAATACCAAGTGGTACTTTAGGGTTAAAAGCTATACCTTCTGCTTTTAACTCATCTTGTACTTCTTGACAATACTTTTTACAAGCCATAACTTCATCTATTGAGGTAATCATAGGGAACATAATATGTAAATTACCAAAAGCAGAAGCTCTATATAAAGCTCTTAGTTGAGTTTTAAAAATATGACTGCGAGTTAGGCATAAACGTACAGCCCGTAAACCCATAGCAGGATTATCTTCATGCTTAAGCATAAAGTAGTCAGCCGTTTTATCTGCACCAATATCAAGTGTTCTGATAATTACTACTTTATTGTGCATTTCTTCAAGCACAGATTTGTAAATATCAAATTGACTCTGTTCATCAGGATAGTCTTTAGAATTTAAATAGATATATTCAGAGCGGAAAAGGCCTATACCTTCTGCATCAGAGGCAGTAACTAAGTCTATATCACTAACAGCACCGATATTAGCATAGAGTTTAATCTCACGACCTGAGGCAGTTACAGTTTTTTTACCTCTAAACTGCTCAAGATGAGCCATTAAGGCATCTTCGTTGCGCTTACGTTCTTGATAAATTTTAATGGTGGCATCATCTGGTTCTATTAAAACAAGACCAGCTCCACCATCTACAATAACAAATTTACCTTCAAGGCTTTCATTTAAGCTACTGCCTATTTGTATAACCGAAGGCATGCCCATTGTTTTGGCAAAAATAACAGTATGTGATCTTGTTGACCCTTGAGTTGTAATAATGCCTGTAACTTTATTTTTATCAAGTTGCACTGTTTCTGAGGGGGCAAGATCATCTGTAGCTAAAATAATATCTTCATTACCACTAGCTTGAATACTATGGCTTTTTAAATTGCCATCTTTGGACAACATAATTTCAACTACACGCCTAGAGACATCAATTACATCAGTGGCTCTGCCTTGCATGTAGTCATTGTCCATAGCTAAGAACATTTCTTTAAATTTTGTAGCAGTAGTAAAGACAGCGTATTCAGCATTAGCATGCTCATTAACAATAAGATCACTAATATTTTGGATATATTCAGGATCATCTAGCATGAGCTGATGGATTTGAAATAAGACAGCATTTTGCTCACCTAGTTTTTCTAATGAGCTTTCATAGAGATCACCTAATTGAGTAATAGCACTAGCACGTGCTTGATTAAAGCGTTCAAGCTCTGCTTGTGTATCCTCTATATAACGCTTTTTAGTAGGTAGAGCATTACGTCTTAGAAAGGCAATTTTGCCAAAGGCAATACCCCGACTTGCTGCAATACCTTTTAGTTGTACAATATTACTATTATTCACAATTTGACCTTTTAATTGCTTATAATACTTAGGCTTATTGTTATTGGCTTTTATAAAAAAAGCAATAGGTAAATATAAAAATGCTACTAGCTATGGTTAATATGGCTACATTTACATATCTATAACGTCAATCTTAGCATAGTTTTTATGTTTTAGTATAATTTATCTTGAAGATAAAAAAGGTATAAGCTTCTAAGCTTATACCTTTTTAATTAATTTATTCAACTTACTGCTTAAAGTTTAGAATTTTTTAGAAGAAACATCAGATAGTATTTTATTAGCAATTTCTTTTACATTAGCACTGATTTTATTAGTTTGGTTGACTTCATTAACACTATCAGTAATAACTTTTTCAAGCTCAGCTATTGCTGTATTAATGCGACTTATACCGTCATCTTGTTCTCGTATAGAACTATACATGTCTTGCATACCTTGGACTAAAATAGAGACATTGTTTTCAATAGCACTTAATGATGTACTTGTTCGCATAGACAATTGACGTACTTCATCTGCTACTACTGCAAAACCTCGCCCATGTTCACCTGCACGTGCAGCTTCAATAGCAGCATTTAGTGCAAGTAAATTAGTTTGCTCTGAAATTTCTTTAATTACAGATACAACATTTTGGATATCTTGAGCATAATTGCTAACCTCACTAGTCTTGCTTGAAACTTTTTGCATTGAAAAAGCAATTTGCTCTATAGATGTAACAGATCTTTGTATAGACTTATGTTGCAAATCACTAGAACTTAATAGACGTTGCA
>CALXNP010000033.1 GCA_944389785.1 uncultured Anaerobiospirillum sp. | reverse complement strand
AACAAGCTATAATACAGAGGGCGAAAAAATTATAGAATAAATGAATAAACCACTATTTTTTCATGCGAAACTACTAAGCATAATTAAAACTGCTTTTTTGATAATAGCGAGTTAACATATAATCATTGATATTTGCTACTAAATTAACAGCATTGTAGCTATCTTGAATGAATTCAAATTCAATAATATTTTGACAACTTGATATATCTTTGATTGCAAAACCTTTAGACTCAAGACTATAAGCTAAATGCATACTATACTCATGTTGTGAAGCTATGACAAAGCATGGTAGATAGTCAAAATTTTTGTAAATAAAATCACTTAAATCATTAGTCATAATCAATAACCCTTGATCAAAAGTTAAAGCTTTGATGCTATTTTGACTAATAACATAATTATTGGCATAATTACTGCCATTGCTACAAGCACTAACTAAGCTCAAAATTATTAACATAAAAATAATTCGCATCTACCTTTCCTTATATACAATATCAACACTATAATTTTCACCATTATCACCTAAGATAAGTCTTGCTCTTAGTACAACACCATCAACAACATACTTATTATTAATAATACGATAATTGCTGATATATTCCTTAGATTTTGTAAATAAACCACCCTCTTGTTCAACTATTAATAAAGCAGGCAGTTTATGTGCTCTAAACTTTGGATTTAGCTCAATATAAGTTCTTTTACCATCATGATAGACAACTTTAGGCATGATATGCCTATCACCTTCAAAGGCATAATTAAAATTTAGATTCTCACTTACAATTGCTTTGTGTTTTGCTTGAATATTATTACTAGCTATTTGTTTATTATTTTTAAAGCTTTGATTTAATTCTTCTAAAGAAGAATTTGGATAAATAAAACGAACTTGAGGCATAAAGCCTTTATGTGAAGACTTTAATTGTAAATGATAACTACGCCTATCTGTAGTAATAAGTAAAGATGTCTTAAGTCCATTATCTAAAGGTTTAACCACTAAATGATAGACACTAAATTCACCACTGCCAGAAATGGCAGAGCTTACCTGCCATCTTGCACTATCACCTATCTGTACAGAATTTACCTTTTCTCCTGCTTCAAGTGCAATATCACATAATTCAAGCATAGAACACACAACAATAGCACGACTTGCTCCATAAGAAAAAACTACTTCACCTGGATTAGCAATAGTGCCATTTAACCCCATACCGTCAATACCTACCTTATCTTTTTGCTCAAGTTTTTGTAGAGTATTTAGATCATTTGAATTTAAATATGAGCCATTATTATGCTCTAAATATAAGTCATAAGCAGAGTCAGCATATACACTGCTAGCTAAGGTAAAGCATAAATAAATTAATTTATTTAACATTATCTAGACTCTCATTTATAACCAGAGCTTTAACATAAATTCCTAGTGGATTGTTTTTAATTATTTGTTTATCTTTTGATACTTGATTAATCTCAAAGATTAAATTAGCCTGCATATGCTTAATACTTTCTTGACCATCAAAATTGCTTTGCTCTATAAAAGTTACTGTAGCACTATTATTAGAGTTTAAAATAATGCTATCGATAGTAATTTGCTTAAAACCTTTTTGCATAAGCTCAAATGGATTATCCTGTCTATAAATAGAATCTAATTTATCAGCTAAATTTTTGTCTTTAACATGTGAATATACTTTATAAATACTTTGTTTTTGCATTTGCTTATCTGTACTAATTTGTCTCAAACATTGAACAAAATCACCTAAAGTAGCAATTAAAGCTTGACGAGGTACTTGAAATTTTGAGTCTACAATATCACTTGAAACAACTATTCCATGACTATCTACAGTCACTATATAAGGTATTAGTTGTGATTGTGAATTACTATATACATAAGCTCCCATAAAAAAGAAACTAGTTGCTAAGCTAAAACATAAAAGTAATAATAAAGCTAAATTACCACGCAAAGCTTTATTAGCAATACAGACTTTTTCTATCCCTACATTATTAGATACCATCTATAATTTCCTCAAAAAATTTATTGCCATATTGCAAAAATAATTCATCCACTTTATTTTTATTAAAATCACCAGCAAAAGAATACAATTTAAGTTCCTCTTTACTTAAAGCTAATCTAAAATCTAAAAATTTTTCATTTTTTTGCATGAAATAATCTTGTTTACTACAACCTTTAGCTATTTGTTTAATTTGCTTATCATTTAAACCAAAAAGCTTGTAACTTAGAGCACTACTTGCATTATTAGCATCACTGTTAGGCAGAAAAATTCTTGTTTTTGCACAAGCTAAAATGTCTTCAAAATAATCTTTTTGCTTTAAATCCTGCAATGATTGTGTAGCTAAAATTACAGAGGTATTGTATTTTCTTAAGGTTTTAAACCATTTAAGCAACTCACAAGCAAAATAATCATTTTGTAACACCAACCAAGCTTCATCTAAAACAATAAGACATGGATTACCATCTAAGCTTTGTTCGATTAAATAGAAAATATGTTTAAGCACAGGCATATATATATGCTGTGGCTCTTGTAATAAACTTCCAAGCTCAAAAACAACACTATTTTGTTGTAAATTTAAATCTTGATATGAGTTAAATAGACTAAAAGTATTATTATCATCACTAATGTAATTATAAATAAGATCTTTTAATTGTAAGTCATTAACACTTTGATATAGAGCATTAAAAGATTTATCTTGTTGATTTGCTAATAATTGCAAACAAAAATTAAGATCTTCTTTAGCAGTTTTATTTAGCTTTATAGCTAAAAGATTAGCCATAAAATTCAATAAACTTACTACATAATTTTTGCCTTCATCTGTGTTAATTTTTGCTAAAGGTGCAAAAAGTTTATACTCGCAGCTTAAATTAAAATGTTCAAAACCTAAAGCTAGAGCTTGAGCATAAAAAGAAAAACCTTTATCAAAAATAAAACAGCGTGAATTTTTATAGCGCATAAAAGAGCTAGTAATGGTTGCTAATAATACAGATTTACCAGAGCCAGGTGGACCTATAACTAAAGTATTACCAAGGTCTGCTTCAAATAAATTGATATATACATTTTCATTAACTTGATTTACTGCTTGAAATAAAGGTCCTTTATCAATACCAATTAAAGGATTAGGGCAATAACTCTCTCCTTTATAATATTTTTGTATAGCCAAAAAATCACAAAAAACTAAAGAGCTAATATATGGTCTGCGTATATTCTCATAATAGTGACCAGGTAAAGAACCTAAATAAGCCTCAACATTATTTAATGTTTCAATACGAGGACTAAAGCCAATGCGCTCTAAACACTTTACAACTTTTTGACAGTTTGTTATTAAATATTCTTTATTACTATGATATAGCACTACCGTGCCACAATAGGAACCAAAATGAGCCATATCACTATCACATAAAGCCTTAGCTTCATCTATTTGATTAACCATTTGCATCGCATATTCATTGATACGACCATCAATATTAAAAATTTGAGCTAAAATACTTTTAGTTTTTTGTTGCCATAATCGTCGCATATGCTCAAATAACACAGAGTTTATAGTTTGATCATAGCTATAAAATTTTTGATTAAACCTATATTCACAGTCTAATTGATTTAAGCTGGATAACATTAAAAAATAACTATTAGCAGGTAAATAATCTAAAGAAATAGTAGCAATATACATATCGTTATATTTAGCAATAGCGCCTGTTGTAAAATCTTGCGAAGAAAGGATAGCATCTAAATAAAATAAGCCACCTGGCAGTATAATTTTTTGTTCTCTACCACTAATACAATACTTGATAAAATCAACTGCTTCATGATTAAAGTTGTTGTTAGAACTTTCCACAAGACTAAGTTCTCTTAACTCAAAAGCTAAAGATAAACTTTGAGTAACAGCTGTACATGCTTCTATAAAATTATTTAAATAAGCTTGTACATTTTGTTTTTGATCTTTTATATTTGAGTTAAGCATTAAATTATTTAAATTAGCTCTAGTCATCACAGAGCTTATATGTGTTAAAGTTAGATAAAACTCATTGTTATAACTTTTTTTGCTAAAAAATAATTTTTGTCTTTTTTGATCTAAGAGTTTTGCTATAGCATTAGAACCCTCAAAAATTGGTACATAACTTTGTTTTATACTTCTTTTAACGTCAATAGCGAAACATAATGAGCCATTTAATTTAAGCATAGCATTATTTAAAGCTGTATATAATTGCTTTAAACTAACCTCATCTTGCATTAAACTTTTTGGAGTTATTGAATAAATTTTTACTAAACTGCCATTTTTTTGTAAAAAACAGTTATTAGGCAAGATCACAGCATAATCCAACAAGTTAGCAAAACTATCTAATTTGCTTTTAAAGTTAATTGACAATTTAGCTTTAAATAACAACATAAACATCATCATTACAAATGCTGATGAAATAACTAAACTTAAATAGTAAAAATAATTTATGTAGTCTGACATATTAATATTTAATTCTATTTTCATCTAAAGCATGAGCTTGAGCACGATAATAAGCTTTATACTTGATATAACGCATATAAACCTGTCGTAACTTAATATCCTTTTTACCCATTAAATAAAGACAATAGTAGCCACAAACAAAATATATGACACACAAGCTCACAACTAATAAAGAAAAGCTAATAGCACTTATGCACACACAAAATAAAAGCAAACACAAAACTAAATGTCTATCAACAAATAAAACCTTTGGCTCATAAATAAGTGCTTTATAGATCACATGCTTATTAAACATTTACAAAGCTTTTACAGTTTATATCTAGATAATTTAAAAAGAGCTGAGGATATTTCACACCTGCATTATAATTAAAGCCGAAAAAATCACTCATAAGAGTACTTGCTCCCATTAATAATGACATTACTAATATAATGTAGATAATTGAACGCATAAAAGCTTTAATTTCGCCACCTGCAAAAATTAAAGTGGCACCTGCACTTACAATACCAATAATACTAATGGAAAAAGCTACTGGGCCCGTCAATGAGGCTTGCAAACTCATCAGCCAAGATTCATAAGGTAAGGCAGCATAAGCATTATTAGTTAAAAAAACTAATACTAGTAGTATGTTTAAATATTTAAGCATCTTTACTCTCCTAATATTTCATAAAAAAATTGATCTTGTTTAAAATCTTTAATTTTGACAATGCTGCTTAAAGCTCTTTTAGGATGGGCTTTAATAATTAAAATTAAATCAAGACTATAAGCTATAGTCTGCTCAATATAGCGAGGAGCACTATGATGGCGAGATACTAATAAAGATAAGCGATGCAATGCTGTATCTATATTGCTAGCATGCATAGTTGCAAAAGAGCCATCATGACCTGAGGCAAAAGCATCTAAAAGATCTAAAGCTTCAGCACCTCTTACCTCACCTAAGACAATACGATCTGGTCTTAGTCTTAAAGAACTTTTAATTAAACAGCTTAAACTATTTTGATCTCTTGCCATTAAAGATAAGCAATTGTTATTACTCACTTTAATTTCAGGACTATCTTCAATTAAAATGATTCTTTCTTTTGGACATAAAGAAGCAAGCTCATATAAAAGAGCATTTAAAAAAGTAGTTTTACCACACCCTGTAGGACCTACAATTAACATTGAACGTTTTTGTAATAAAAGTTGTTGTAATAAACAAGCTTGAGCTTTAGTTAAAAATTGCATAGCTACTAATTCATCTAAACAAAGCTTACTTTTATGATGTAACCTAATGCAAAAGCTAGCATTTTTCACTAAAGGTGGTAATAATCCTTCTAATCTGCCATTTAATTTAGGTATACTGCAAGACAAAATTGGCATATTAGCATCAAAGTTAATATGCATAGCTGAAGCTAAAGCCCTGAGTGCTAAATTTGCTTGCTGTGTACTAATGGATTCAAATGCCTCTAAATTACCTCTGCCATAATCTAAATAGACACTGCCATTATCGTTTACAATAAGCTCGCATAATTCTTTATTAGATAAAGCTGTACAAAGCTTATTGCCAAGATATAAGTAAAAACTATTTAAAGCACTTTGATTGTAATATGAGTTTTCCATAACACCACCTAAAATAAGCGTAGGCATAGTCTAGGTGAGAATATTTTGATTAGATTAATTTAATTTAAAAATTTGTACATTAAATTATTAAGACAAAATTAATTTATTAATAAATAATAGAATTTTAAAATCAGTTTTAGGATTTATAGTCTATAGAAAATACTCATGCTAGATACATAAAAAAGCCTAAGATTTAACTTAGGCTTTTTTATTTTAATTTAAAAAATTAGTAATGATATTAAATTAAACGTACTTAAAACCAATCTCTTTAATCTTTTCAGACCAAATCTTAGGACCTACGCTATGAATATTATTACCCTCACTATCTACAGCAACAGTTACAGGCATATCTACAACCTCAAATTCATGAATAGCTTCCATGCCTAAATCTTCAAAAGCTATGACCTTAGCACTCTTAATAGCCTTTGATACAAGATAAGCTGCACCACCTACTGCCATTAAATAAGCTGCCTTATGCTTCTTAATTGACTCAACAGCAGCAGCACCACGCTCTGACTTACCAATCATACCGAAAAGACCAGCTTCTGCAAGCATTGTTTCAACAAACTTATCCATACGTGTAGATGTGGTAGGACCTGCAGGACCTACAACCTCATCGCCAACAGCAGGGACAGGGCCCACATAGTAAATAAACTTACCCTTAAAATCTACACCATCAGGTAACTTCTCACCCTTTGCTAACATATCACAGATACGCTTATGAGCTGCATCACGGCCTGTTAAAATGGTACCTGTTAATAGTAGGGTATCACCCATTTTCCAGCTAGCTATCTCTTCTTTAGTTACAGTATTAAGATTTACACGCTTAACATCAGCACTAGCACCACCTATTTCAATATCAGGATAATCATCAAGTGATGGTGGAGTAAAGCTTGCAGGACCTGTACCATCTAAAGTAAAGTCAATATGACGAGTTGCCGCACAGTTTGGAATAATAGTTGTAGCCTTAGATACAGCATGACATGGATAAGTTTTAACTTTAACATCTAAAACAGTAGTCATGCCACCTAAACCTTGGGCACCAATACCTAACTTGTTAATCTTGTCATATAGCTCTAAACGTAGTTCTTCTTCTGCATTTTGTGGACCACGTTTTATTAATTCTTGAATATCAATATGATCATTTAAAGCTTCTTTAGCTAAGATAGCAGATTTTTCAGGTGTACCACCAATACCAACACCTAAAATACCAGGAGGACACCAACCTGCACCCATAGCAGGAATTTCTTGTAAAATCCAATCAACAATAGAATCTGATGGATTTAACATCTTCATATGGGTCTTGTTTTCTGAACCACCACCTTTTGCTGCAATTGAAACTTCAACTTTATCACCTTTTACCATTTCAATATGAACTACAGCAGGTGTATTATCTTTAGTGTTGACACGTTTACCAACAGGATCCATTAAGACAGATTTTCTAAGTGGATTAGTAGCACAAGTATAAGCACGTCTAGTACCTTCATCTACCATTTCTTGAATGGTCATATCACCTTCAAAGCGTACATCCATACCTATTTTTACAAAACAAGTTACAGCACCAGTATCTTGACATAAAGGACGATGACCTATAGCACACATCTTGGAGTTTACTAAAATTTGAGCAATAGCAGCTTTAGCAGATGGATTTTGTTCAATGTCATAAGCCTTCTTCATGGCATCTAAAAAATCTTTTGGATGATAGTATGAAATAAATTGTAGAGCCTCATATATGGAATTTATAAAATCTTCATTTTTAATGGTGGTAGTCATAATAACTCCTTAAAAAGTTTAAGATGTTGCTTTAAAAGCACATATGCAAGAGTATATGTAGCTTTTAGATAATTTTTCTTATTATATACAAAAAGATCATCTTACTAAAGCCTCTAATAAGAGTAATTAGCATTGATTTATAACAAAATTGATATATATATCTAATTTTTAATAAATAGCTATAATCTTCCACTTAATGGTCAAAAACTTTTAAATTAAAATATATCTTAGTACCAATTAATTTTTAATATTCTTACTAAAACTATTTTCCAAGCTTTAATTATTTCTCCTTTATTTATTAAATAAGTTAATTTTACTTAAGTATCTTTAAAAGCTAATAAAAATAAGAGCTAATGCACGATTAACAAAAATAAAAAATGTAGGTAAATTTGGTGCAATATATAATTATTAAACAACAAAATATATCTAATACTTACATTTAAATCTAAAATAAGCTTTAAAAGCTATTAATTAGTATATTCTTTAGATGGATAAATAATTACCTCTTAGTTAAGTGCTAAGTAAATCCTAAGTATAAGCTATATATTTTATTGTTAGAATACAAACATTAATATATGTACATAATAATATTAATGTTTTAGTATTTGGAAATTCTGTTGTTAATAAATATATATGACAATATTTCTTTGTTTTAGTTTGAGGAACAAATATTATGTCTAGTAATGTTAATGATGTGGAGAAACCTTTCCCATCAGACCCTAATGCTCAAATTATTTCTATTACAGATACACATGGTATTATCCAAAGAGTAAATGATCTCTTTATTACCATGTCTGGTTATACAGAAGAAGAGCTAATAGGTAAACCACATAACATTATAAGACATCCTGATATGCCATCTGAGATTTTCAAAGCCATGTGGACTGATCTAAAAAATGGTATTCCTTTTATGGGCATTATTAAAAATAGATGTAAAGACGGCTCATATTATTGGGTTAATGCTTTTGTTATGCCACTTATGCGCAATGGTGAAATCATAGGTTATGAGTCAGTTAGAACAAAACCTACAGCAGATGAAGTAAAAAAAGCTAAAAAAGTATATGCAAATATGAAAAAAGGCAAGACCTCAAACTTATTAGGTCTTGAACTTAAAGATTTTGAATTTTTAGTACATTTACCTTTTGCTCTTAGTTTATTATTAATCATATTTATTCATAGTCACTTTACTATTGCTGCTTTATTCATAACTTCACTTTGGTCTTTTTTCTACACTCATAAAAGATATATAAAATTTTTAGAAAAATACTATAGTCACACAGTAAAAAATGTTAATAAGTTAGATAAACTTATTTTAACTAATGAAAAAGGTTTATTAGCTAAGTATGATGTAACTATTTTGTATAAAAGCAAATATACTACAAGCTTATTATCCTTAGTTAATGATATAGCATCTCAAGTAAATGAGATTAGTATCTCTAATGTAAATGATACTGACAAAATGGTAGATGAATTAACAAAAAATAATAAAAATGTGCAGAATATTTCAAATAATATGACTTTTGTTGCAAGTAGTGTCAATAAAATGATGAATGAGCTATTGCATCACATGACACAATCTGATCAATCTACTAAACTTGCACGCAGCTTAGTACAAGAAGGTCATATGTTGTCTGCAAGAAGTAAAGATTCTGTAGCTAATATTAATAATAGTGTAATTGAACTATCTAATACTTTAAGTGATCTTGCTTTGCGTGTTGATGATATTGCTAAAAGTACTTCTTTAATTGAGGAAATTGCCTCACAAACAAATCTACTTGCATTAAATGCCTCAATTGAAGCAGCCCGTGCTGGTGATGCAGGTCGAGGCTTTGCTGTAGTAGCAGATGAAGTTAGAGCTTTATCAAAAAGAACACATGAATCTACATCTACTATTGAAAAACTTATTAATGACTTTAAAGTTTCAGCCAAAAATGCAGAAGCAATTTCAAAACAAGGTTGTGAAGCTGCTAGTGCAGGTGTAAATGAGATTGAAAATGGTAGTCAAATGTTGGATAAGATCCTAAACAGCATTAATGAAATTACTGAACTATTAAAAGATATGTCAGATGCTATTATGGAAAATAAAGATACAGCATCATTAGTTAATAGTCATGTAAAGCAAATGAGCAATATGTCTCAAAATAATGTCAAAATGTCTTCAAACTCACAAATAGCAGCAAGAAAACTACATAATGCCTCTAATCTATTAAATAATATGGTTGATGGTTATAATAAACAAGTTCACAGATATAGCAAAAAGCGAGTTTGAAACTCGCTTTTTTGTTTAATTTGAGTAAACTAAATTCATATTAATAGTCTATTTTGCATTGTAAAATTTAGCAAAATAAAATTCTTTTTATAAATTTGTGATCTTAATTATATAATCATTTGTTTTTAAAGATAAAATGGCACATTAGTTGCTAATATACTAATAGTCAAATATATAGCTATTAAATCATCTCATTGAAAAATTGATTAAAAATTGCTATATTTAACAAAGAAGCTAATTTGAGTTTTAAGCTCAAAGCAGTTAAATTTATTAATAATAAGAACAAACAGTAATTTGGATTATATATGTTTATTACAGTAGCGGTTATTATTATTGTATTAGCAACTTTTTTGCTAATTATGTACAACATGTACTCGGACTATCAAGCAAGACGCGATGCCGATCTTAGAGCTATGATTAACAGAGCTCGCAATACTGTAACAGAAACAGAAGATCTCTTAGCTAATCAAACAAATTTACCTTATTCTAAGACTATGATCTTACTTTTAAGACATAGAATGCTCTCTGCACTTAAACGTATCAAACAAGATCCTCATGCAAAAAGCATTGATATTAAAATTGAAGAACAATTAGCTCAAATACAACAGATAAATACTGTTTTTACTGAAGATCTAAGTTTTAGGCCTCCTGAGTCTGATACAGCGGCAGTAGCTCAATTGAGAGCTATTAGAAAATTACGTACTATTATTAGACATGAGTTGCACGCAGGTACTCCTGTAGATAGAGCAGATTGTTTACGTGAAGATAAGCGCTTATCTTTACTTATTATTAAAATTAATATTGCTAACCTTGTTGAAAGAGTTGTTGAACTCAAGCGTCTACGTCAAGTTGGAACTTGTAGACAATTGATAGAAAAAGGTTTAGAAGTAATAAAGAAATCAGGTTATAAAGATGAATGGCTGATGAATAAAGCTGATGTTTTAAAACAATTACAATTTGATATTGACCATGAAATCAAAGATGAAGGTCAAAAAGAGATTGAAAAGGCCAATGAAACAGATGAGCAACAAGATGAAATTAATCAATTGTTTGCTGAAAAGAAAAAATGGTAATCTAAAAAAGCTCTTACTTAAGAGCTTTTTTTATAACTAGTTAATAGCCTCTATTTAAGAGGCTTTTTTTTAAAAGCTTAGACTAAATCCTTGTTTTTCAATATAATTAATTAAAGCAGTCTTTATTTTAGGACTATTGAGAGGTGGTAACATCTGAACACAACTATTAGTCCAATTATCATCTCTTTTGCCATGCTTTCTTGACATATAATAATCACGCATCTTTTGATTATACTCATCAAGCACTGCTTGATTAAAAGCATCATCATTATAAGTATTATCCATAAATAAGCATTGCTTTGGTAAACGAGGTTTTAATTGATCTTCTTTATACTCTTCATCTACTACACCAATACATAAAGCTAAAGCAGGAATAACTCCCTCTTTTAAATTTAGCATCTGACTTAATTCGTCAATACCTGCCTTATGACCACCAATAACAACACAGCCTAAACCCATAGATTCAGCAGCAACTAAAGCTTGTTGGCAAGATAAAGATACATCATTTAAACCAGAATAAAATAATCTAAAAGGTATAGGTGTTGTTAATAAATTAGTTTTGAGAAAACGTCTTGCATCTATACAAAATACCCAAAATTGAGCGCAAGTTTCAATATTATGTTGATCACCTGATAACTTAGCAATCTTTGCTAGCATTTGTTTATCTGTAACTTTAATAGTAGTTACCATTTGAAAAAAGCATGAGCTTGAAGTTTGCATAACTGCATTTTCAATAGCCTCAACTTGCTCTTTTGTTAATGGTTTATCTAAGTAATTACGTATAGATTGATGTGATGTAAGTAAATCAATTACAGCATTTGTCATCTTATCTTCCTCGTGGTATTAAATAATTAGAATCTACAACATTGGCACATTGTGCTTGTTGCATTAAAGCGGCATCTACTAAACATAAAGCTAGCATAGCCTCTGCTATAGGTACAGCACGAATACCAACACAAGGATCGTGTCTGCCTTTAGTCACCATAGTCACATCATTACCATATTTATCAATGCTTTGACCTGGCACCATAATTGATGAGGTAGGCTTTAAGCCAATAGTGACAAATATGTCTTGACCTGTACTAATACCTCCTAGAATACCACCGCTATGATTAGATAAAAAGCCTTCATGAGACATTTCATCACGTACTTGTGAACCTTGGCTTACACACATAGCAAAGCCATCTCCTATCTCCACTGCTTTAACAGCATTAATACTCATCATAGCATGAGCAATAGTAGCATCTAATCTATCAAAAACAGGTGAACCTAAACCCACAGGAACATTTGTAGCTCTAACTCTTATTTTTGCTCCACAAGAGTCTTTATTCTCCCTTAGGTTTTGCATATAAATCTCAAGCTCATTAATTTTACTTGCATCAGCAAAATTAAAAGGATTTGTTTTAGCAAATTGAGCATCAAAAACTTTAGTCTCAATAGGTCCTATAGCACTAACACAAGCCTCAACTTCAATACCATATAAACTTTTTAAAACACATTTTGCAATAGCACCAGCTGCTACACGCATAGCAGTTTCACGTGCTGAAGCACGACCACCACCTCTATAATCACGTATACCATATTTATGCAAGTAAGTATAATCAGCATGTGATGGTCTAAATACATCTTTTATATCACTGTAATCTTGTGATCTTTGTGAAGTATTTTCTATAATTAATCCAATAGGAGTACCTGTAGTCTTACCTTCAAATACACCTGAAATAATTTTAACCTTATCAGCCTCATTACGTGGAGTACCATAAGCAGTAGAACCAGGGCGGCGTCTATCTAAATCAGCTTGTATCATTTGCTCATTAAGATCAATTAGAGGTGGACAACCATCCACAATACAAGCCAAAGCAAGTCCATGACTTTCACCACAGCTTGTCACTCTAAAAATCTCACCAAAGGTATTTGCAGCCATTTCTATTTACTTCCTTGCCCAAAAACATCATGATAGGCTTTTAATTGATCACAAGTTAGCATAAACACGCCTCTGCCACCTTTTTTAAGATCGATAAAATGAAATGGTACTTGAGGAAAGGCATTAACTAAATGTTCTTCTGAATTACCAACTTCCATAATTAAGACACCGTCATCTTCTAAAAAGTCACTAGCTTGACATAAAATACGCTTTGCTAAATCTAAACCATCTTCACCTGACCCTAAAGAGATACTAGGTTCCTTATGATACTCTTCAGGCATTGTCTCAAGATCATAGGCATCCACATAAGGAGGATTAGCAACAATTAGATCGTATTTATCATTTTTAACTAAGTTATCAAATAAATCACTTTGCATTGGTATGACCAAGTCATGTAAACCATAAGCATCAATATTGATATTAACTACATCCAAAGCATCTGTGCTTATATCTACAGCATCAACTTGGGTTTCACCATCAAAAGCTAAAGCAATTGCTATAGCAATACAGCCAGAGCCTGTACACATATCTAAAACTCTTTGTGGAACACGCTCAATATATGGATCAAAGCCTTTTTCAATTAGCTCAGCAATTGGTGAACGTGGCACAATAACTCTATTATCTACATAAAACTCATGCCCACAGAAAAAAGCACGATGAGTTAGATAAGGTGTAGGAATACGCTCAAAAATTCTTAAACTTAAAATTTTAGCTATAAGCATTTTTTCAGCATAAGTAAGTTTTGAGCTTAATGTTGACTCATCGCAAGGAGGTTGCAAATGCATTACTGCTTGAACAATTTCGATAGCTTCATCCCAATAGTTATCAGTTCCATGTCCTACATAAATCTGATGAGATGCAAAGCAAGTAACAGCATAGCGTACCACATCTTGTACACTAACACATTCATCAACAATTGCTTTTTGAATTTGCTCTATAGTTTGAGGGGTATCGAGGGCTAAATGTATGTCCTCTATTTCTTTTTGTAATTGTATTGAATCCATAATAAATAAAAAAAAATAGCACTATAAATTTCGTTTTATAAGTATAACAAAACTAAGTGCTATTGTTAAAGTTAACTTGCTTTACGAGAAAATGAAGCAATACAAGCATTAACCTCCTTACAAACGGCAAGCTCTAGAGTATTAAGTTTTGAATCTATAATAACTTTGCCTTTATCAAAGTTAAATACACCAAAACCTTGCACCATAAATTGACCTTTGAAAAAAGCACTTACATGCTTAGCGATCATTAATGGTGCGTATGTTTTAAAGATTCTCATAAATCTACTCCTAGATGTATTGTTGTTTGTTGGTTCAATTATAATAGATAGTCCAAATTAAACATATGATATAGATCAAATTTATTTAAATTAACTGTTTGTTATACAAAAACTTTTTTTTGTATAACAAAAAAAATTCTTATAAAAGAATGGATTTGCACTTTTTTAGAACAAAAGATGATAAAATTAATCATTAATATCAAATAAATTTCTATTTAAATTTAATTTTTACTATTGCAAACAATATGTTATTAACAATAATTTGTTAGCAAAGAGAAATTTTTTAATGCAATTACATTTATTACTTAAATAAAAAACAAAAGCTTATTTTTTGTTAATATTTATTGTTTAGACATTAATTAATTTTGATGATTAGTTTACTTAATTATTTAAAACTAGAAATAGCTACAACATATTTGCATAATTTAACATTGATTACTCTCCTTAGGAGCAAAATACTACTAATAGTAGAGTAATCAAATGATATAAAAAATATGAAGCTATATTTAACAACATTAATTTATTATTAAATTAACCGTAATTTTTCTCAGAATATGGAGTTACCAAAGCTTTAGCAGTCCACAAACCAGTATTATTAGTTAAAATATAAGCACAAGCTGTTTCAAATACAGGTATATTTAAAGCTTTGTTTAAACTATATGTTAAATCTTCAACTATTGGTATATGTGATACTAATAACACAGTTTCATCAACTTGAGCACTATGCAGCACCTCATCTATAACTAAATTTGCATTACCTGATGGGGATAGATCTTTAATAATATTAACTGATGGCCTATCGCTGCGCATCTTACTTATCACAATATCAGCAGTTTGCTTAGCTCTTGACTTAGGAGAGCTAAATACCCGATCAATCTTAAGCATAGCATGTAATTTACATGCTGTTATAGCTACTTGATTTTTACCTTCTGCACTTAATACTCTATCATTGCCTTCAAAAATAGCATGACCATGTCGCATTATAATAATATTCATAGTTTAGCAGCACTAATTTCTTCATTGATTTTAATTAAACTTGTAATTGGATCTAAACTTTGAGTTATTGGTCTTCCAATAACTAAATAATCAGCACCATTTAAAATAGCTTTAGCAGGTGTCATCACACGAATTTGATCACCTTGAGCACTATCTAACGGACGTATACCAGGTGTCACTGTTAAAAAATCAGATCTTGTATTATCCTTAATTAATTTAGCTTCTTGAGCAGAACATACCACACCATCTAAGCCACTATCATTAGCAAGCCTTGCTAAAGCTAAAACCTGCTCTTGTAAGTCTCTATTTATACCAATACTTGTCAATTGTGCTGCATCCATCGAAGTTAGTACTGTAACACCAATTAAAAGTGGTCTATTATTTATGTTTGATAAAGCAGAAACTGCCTCTTGTAACATTTTATAACCACCCATACAATGTACATTAACTAACCAAACTCCTAAATTAGCACTAGCTTTTAAAGCCTTTGCTACAGTATTTGGAATATCATGAAATTTTAAATCTAAAAAAACTTGATAATCTTTATTTACAAGCTTTTCAACAAATTGAGGACCTGCACTAGTAAATAGCTCTTTACCTACCTTTAGTTTACAAAGTTTTGGATCAACTTTATTAACAAAATCTAAAGCACTTTTTTCATTATCATAATCTAGTGCTACAATTACTTTAGCATCATTATCTTGCATAAAAGCTTCCTTTTTAATCACCATCTAAACCTTTTATCGTACGCATAGAGTCCCAACGTCTACAAGATGGACATTGCCAAAATAAAATTTTTGACTTAAACCCACAATTATGACAAGCATAATTGTAATTTCTTGAGATTTGCGCATCTACTAAACTTTTTAATTGTAAAATAGCTTCATTAGCCTTGCTATCATCACCCTTTACTTGCAAAGCCATATAACTTGAAAAAAGTTTTAAATTAGGATTTTCTTTTAAAAAAGAAAATAAAATAAGATCGGCATCATTGTTTGGATCTTGTTCAATAAGCTGTATATAAAATGACATAGCTTGAGCAGACTTAGTTCTACGAACTAAAGATTCTATTGCTTGACGTAAATTTGGATCAGCTAAATTAGGATAACAACTTTTTAGTAAATCAAGACACAATAAGGCATAATTATCACTAATAGATGTAATTTTTGTAATAAAAGTCATTGCTTCTTGTATATTTTTATTCTTAATTGCAAGTTTAGCTAAACCTAATCTAGCCCTAACACTATTTTCATCTACATCTATAGCATGCAAAAATAAAGATTGAGCTTTTTTATACTCACCTTGTGCTAATTCTTGTTCTGCAACCTCACAATAATAATGCCCCAAACGCATTAAAGCCATACTGCCTAAACAATCTCTATAAGCTAAAGCAACTTCAATTGCTTTATTAAAGTCACGCTCTTGCTCATATAAATTAATTAAAAGCATAGCAGCATCTTTACGCATTCTTGGAATATCTACAAGACTTTGTAAAATGCTTTCAGCTCTATCTAATAAACCTGCAGAAATAAAATCACGTGCAAGCTCTAAATTAGAAATCTCATGTTCACTAACATCTAAATTAGTATTCTTTAATAAAGCACTATGCAAATTAATAGCTTTATCTACTTCACCTCTTTTTCTAAAAAGATTGGCTAAAGCTAAAGAATTTTCAAAGGAAGGATCTGCATCACTTAAATAATCAATAAACTTATCAACTGCTTTACTCTTATCATCATCTAATAAATAATCTACACCTGACAAATATGAAATATTTTTATGATGCTTGTCATCTTGTTTCTTATTACCTATAGAGTGTCTGCCCATATAGTAACCATAAGCTGCTGCTATAGGTAACAAAATAAATAAAAGCTCAAACATTACTAGCTATTCTTAGTCATTAGTAGTGGTAACACTATTTTCTTTAATGGTCTTATTTTCCTTGCGTATTTTAGCAAGCTCTGATTTTAAAGCTACATTTTTTCTCCATACTCTAATGCTATAAATTAAAGAAATATAAAGACCTATGACTATACCTACAGCTATACCTACAACTAAAATCATAGCCAAGCTTAATTCAACTTTAAATAGTAAAAAGTCAAACGTTACCATGCTACTATTAACTGAGCCTATAGTAAGACCTACAATAACTAATAATATTAATAAAATTAAATATAACCAATAGATTTTCATAAACATACATTGTTAAATTAATAACAATGCCTAAATAAAACCTAAAAAAGCACCTACTTATTATTTACTCTTTCTTTTAACTCTACCCCAGGCTTAAAGTGCACTGCTCTTCTGTGTGATAATTGTACCTTAGTACCTGACTTAGGATTGTGAGCTGTACGAGGCAAACGCTCTCTAATTTCAAAACTGCCAAAACCACGAATTTCGATACGTTCCCCTTTTGATAAGGTATCAATCATTAATTCAAAAATCTCTCTTACAGACTCATCTACCACTTTTGGAGATAACTCTCTGTGTTGATTTGAAAGATAAGCAATTAACTCAGCACGTGTCATCTATACCTTCCTCTATAATGTTAAAAGTATTCGGCTTTAAAATATCTAACATCTTTATTTTAAAAGTTTTTTCAATTAATTACTATATAATTTGCATAAATTAATAAGCTTATTTAAAAAAAATGTGCTATACACTAAATTTTTTGCCTAACAAGCTTATGTTATAAACAAAATTAATTAGAATTAACCTTTATTTTTAAGCTTATTTAACTAACTTATTAAATTTTATGTTCTTATTACATCATTCTTTTTGATGTTTTGCTATTAAAAAGAAATAATATTGAACTTAGATTGGTTAACTTTTAAGGGTTAAAGAGGAAGTAAAAATGAATAGAATTGTTGAAGCATTATTATATTCCCACCTAAACTTATCAATTTAGATGGGAATATTACTCTATGTTTGTTAAATCACTTTATGTGGTCCAAAAACCTCATAATGTATCTTACTGCGATCAATACCTAAATCTACTAATTGATTAGCCATATCTTGCATAAAACCTACAGGACCGCACAAGAAGTAATCCATATTCTCTGTATCAAGGTGAGCTTTTAACTTAGTAAGATCTGTTCTACCTTCAAAGTCGCAAGCATCACCTTGTGCATGACTTAAAAATCTAACAACATTTAAATTAAGTTTATCCTTATAAGAGGCAACTTCATCAACAAAAGCCTGCATAGAGCTATTGTGACTACCATGAATAAAGTTTACTTGTCCTTTAAAACCAACTTTAGCTAATTCACCTAACATTGCAAGCATTGGAGTTTGACCTACACCTGCACTAATTAAGCTAACATTCTTAACTTTATCTGTTTCTAGGAAGAAATCACCAACAGGTGCAGATAACTTAATTACATCACCAACTTGTACCTTATCATGTAAATAATTTGAAACTGAACCATTAGCTTCACGTCTTACTGCAATTCTATAACTTTTACCATTAGCTGCTGCAGATAAAGAGTATTGTCTTACTTGTCTATTTTCAAAACTATCATCTGTAATAAATACACTAATATATTGACCTGCTTTAAAATCAGCAACCTTACCACCATCAACTGGCTCTAACTCAAAGCTAGTAATACAATCTGATTGTGCTTGCTTAGCTACAACTTTAAAATCACGCAAACCACGCCAACCACCAACTTTTTTCTCATTTTCTTGATAAATTTGCTCTTCACGCTCAATAAAGATATTAGCTAATACACCATAAGCTTGAGCCCAAGCATCTATAATTTCATCACCTGGATTTAATAATTCTTTAATGGTTCCAAGTAAATTTTCGCCTACAATATTGTATTGTTCTTTAGTAATTAATAAACTTGCATGCTTATTAGCAATTTTTTCTACAGCAGGTAATAATACTGCAGGATTTTCAATATTCATAGCATAAGCACATACAGCATTAAATAAAGCTTCTCTTTGTTGTCCACTACCTTGATGTGCCATATTAAAGATATCCTTAACCTCAGGATTATGCTTAAACATTCTCTCATAGAAATGAGCTGTAAGCTTAGTTCCTGTTTGTGCTACAGCTGGTATTGTGGCTTTAACTAATTCAATTACTTTACTATCTAACATATTTTTTACCCTACAAATATTAACGTTTCCTATAGTATATCTAAGATTGAAGCTAAGTTTATTTTATATGATAAAAAAAGATCAAAAATATTGATTTTTATAAAGTCAAATTTAAACTAAGATATTGATATATATTGTTTTTTATATAAATTAAATTTATAACTTGTATGTAAGAATATAATATTTATATCTATGATGTTAATTTCTTTTTTAATAAAAAGTTCAATACTGTAACTGAAATTTTTAGCATAAAAAAAGCCTACCAAAAGGTAGGCCTCTTCTTAAATTTAATAAGAATTATTCACTCTTATTAGCAGCAGCAAATGCCTCAGCCATAGCTGTATTTGTTGCACTAGCTTGCTTCTCATTTAAGCTCTCTAAAGCTTCTTTCTCTTCAGCTTCATCTTTAGCTTTTACAGATAAAGTGATTTGACGAGTCTTTCTATCAATATTAGTAATCTTAGACTCAATGCTGTCACCTACTTTAACAACAGTAGTAGCGTCTTCAACACGATCACGTGATAGATCTGAAGCCTTAATATAGCCTGTTACGCCTTCAGCTAAAGTGATAACTGCACCCTTAGCATCAACTTCTTCAACAGTACCAGTTACTAAAGAGCCCTTGTGGTTTGCAGTAACATAATCTGAGAATGGATCTTCAGAAATTTGCTTAACACCTAAAGAGATACGCTCACGATCTGGATCAACTTGTAATACGATAGCTGTAATTTCATCACCCTTCTTAAAGTCACGAACAGCTTCTTCACCTGATTGATTCCATGAGATATCTGATAAGTGAACTAAACCATCGATACCACCATCAAGACCGATAAAGATACCAAAATCAGTAATTGACTTGATCTTACCAGTTACCTTGTCACCCTTTGAATGAGTCTCAGCAAATTGTAACCATGGATTTGGCTTGCATTGCTTTAAGCCTAAAGAGATACGACGACGCTCCTCATCAATCTCTAAAACCTTTACAGTTACAGTATCACCAACTGATACAACCTTTGATGGGTGAATGTTCTTATTGGTCCAATCCATTTCTGAAACGTGAACTAAACCTTCAACACCTTCACTGATCTCAACAAAGCAACCATAATCAGTTAAGTTAGTTACCTTACCTTCAATATCTGAATTAATAGGGAATCTCTCTGAGATATTTGCCCAAGGATCTTCACCTAATTGCTTGAGACCTAAAGATACACGTTGACGCTCACGGTCAAACTTTAAGACCTTAACTTCAATTTCATCACCAACTGACACAATCTCACTTGGATGCTTAACACGCTTCCAAGCCATATCAGTGATGTGTAATAGACCATCTACACCGCCTAAATCAACAAATGCACCATAGTCAGTTAAGTTCTTAACAATACCCTTAACCTCTTGACCCTCTTGTAGGTTTGCAAGTACATTCTCACGTTCTGTTGAGCTCTCTGACTCAATAACAGCACGACGAGAAACAACTACATTGTTGCGCTTCTGATCAAGTTTAATAACCTTAAATTGAAGCTCCTTGCCCTCTAAATGTGTTGTCTCACGTACAGGACGTACATCAACTAATGAACCAGGTAAGAATGCTCTAATTCCACCTAATTGTACAGTAAAGCCACCTTTAACTTTACCATCAATAAGACCAAGTACAGCCTCATTGTTCTTAAATGCTTCCTCAAGCTTAGTCCAAGCTTCGTTACGCTTTGCCTTTTCGCGTGAGAGAATTGTCTCGCCATCGCCAGATTCAACAGACTCTAAAGCTACATCAACAACATCACCAACTTTGACTTCAATCTCGCCTTGTGCGTTCATGAATTGATCAACAGGAATGGTAGACTCTGATTTTAAGCCTGCATCAACGATAACAAAACCATTGTCAATTGCAACAATAGTACCCTTGACCATTGAGCCCGGACGGGTCTCAAGTTCTTTTAATGACTCTTCAAAGAGTTGCTCAAAACTTTCCATTAAGGTTAAATTTCCAGATTGCGCCTTGTAGCATCCTGCAAACAAGGGATTGTAAAAAAAATATTGTCATCCGTGACAATATACTAAAAACAGTCTTACGACTAATCCTTTAATTTTGCAAGTATACTATCAATGTATTTAATTGCAACAGCTACCATCTCTTCAATATTGATATTACTGCTGTCTATTTTGATAGCATCCTTACTTGCAACAAGAGGTGCTACAGGTCTATTTCTATCCCTTTCATCACGCTCTTTTATTTCTTGTAATACAGTCTCATAATCTGCATCTTTACCAGCCTGTTGTAACTGTAACACGCGTCTTTGAGCTCTGACCTCACAAGAAGCATCTAAAAAAATCTTTACTTGTGCTTGAGGAAACACTACTGTTCCCATATCCCTACCATCAGCTACAAGCCCCTTAGCTAAATTACAAAAATCTCTTTGCCTTTGTAACAAAGCAGCACGAACTTTTGGCAGAGCTGCAACTTTACTAGCATCAGCACCAACTTGCTCTGTTCTAATGGCAGAAGTGATATCTTCGTTATTTAAAATTACATGAACACCATCATCAGCTGTAGCAAATCTTAAATTTAAAACTAAAGCCTGCTGCTCTAATGAGTCTTCATCAAATAACGCAAGACCTGCCTTTCTTGCGGCATAAGCAAGAACTCTATATATAGCTCCTGAGTCTAATAAACTAAAGCCATAATGTGTAGCAAGTCTTTTTGTAAGCTCACCTTTACCAGCTCCACCAGGACCATCTACAGCTATAATAAAGCAATTGCTCATATTCACCCTTAAACTTAACTTTATCTAGTATAAATAAATTTGATAATTATAGCGTATTAAATTAATATTAGCAATTAAAATTTTTAATTAAATACGGCAAACCGATGAAGCGTGTTAGATCACACTTTTGATTTGCATGATACCTATAAATTAGGGTAAGTTGACAG
>CALXNP010000032.1 GCA_944389785.1 uncultured Anaerobiospirillum sp. | reverse complement strand
ATTTATATGACTTCATACAAAATTTTTGATGCATAACAAATAGTTGATAAATTTTAGGCAGACTGGACAGCAGGGTTTCCAACGTAAGATCTTTAACAGGTAACCTTAATAGCTACTTTTAGGTTTAAAAGAGAAAAAATTTATTTTTTTGATTTAAAATCAATATGCGTTTGATTTTTAAAAAATTATTTTAATAATCAATATGTTAATAAAATGTGTGATTTTTTGAAAAGCTCCACGTAAAAATACAGTAATTTTCTTTTAATATCAAGTAGTAAGGTGTTTATATTGCTTAAAAATAATTTTCACAAAATTTATCAAAAAGAAATAACTAATTGTTAATAATATATTTATTGTATTTAAATATTTTTACTTGATGCTTAATTAAATTTTTAAATTAATTTTATTAAAACAGCTAAAAAATAATTTTTATAAATTTGATAGAAAATAGTTAGGAGTAGAGCTAAACAATATTAATAGATGTTAGTTTATATTTTTCAAATTAAGTTTTTATTATGCTTTTTTACTATAGATCACCATACTTTTTTAATATTTTACATGTATTGATAAGATACCTATAATCTTTTGTGAGTTTGGCTAACATAATGTTATAGATATGGAATATATAAGTTTAAATAATTTTATAAATATGCCCATTATTGGTTTTGGTACCTGGGATGTAAGAGGTAAGTTTGGAGAACGAATTATACTTAATGCTTTAGAATGTGGTTATCGTCTAATAGATACAGCACAGATGTATAAAAATGAAGATATTGTAGGTAACGCTATAGTACAAAGTAGTATTGATAGATCAGAAATTTTTATTATTACTAAATTAGATTTAAATAGTAATAGCTATCACAAAGCTCAAGCTGCTATTGAGTCATCTTTAAATAGATTACAAAGTAATTATATTGATTTAGTATTAATTCATGAGCCATATTCACAAGCATTACAAATGTATGAGGCTTTAAAAGATGGGCTTTTAAAGCAAAAAATAAGAGCTATAGGTGTGTCTAATTTTTCTCAACAATTTTATGCAAAGTTTATACAGTATTGTGGAATTATACCTGCAGTAAACCAAGTTGAGTCTCATATTTATTATCCACAGTTTAAATTACAAGAGTATCTTGATAAATATGGTACAAAAATGCAGTCTTGGGGACCTTTAACTAGTAAAACTTACAATTTGAGTACAGAGCCTTTACTGAAACACTTAGCTCATAAATATGCTTGTAGTGAGGCTATGATAGCTTTACGTTATTTAACACAAAATAAAATAGCTATTATTCCAAAGTCCACATCTATAGAGCATATGCAGCAGAATTTAGCTAGTTTAGATTTTGATATAGAAGATAATGATTTAAAACTATTAGCTAATTTGAATACAAATAAATCTTTATTTAATTGGTATGATTAGAGGTATAACTATGGTTTATGATCAAATTTTATTAAGAGCTCAACAAAATCAACAAACAGTGCCAGAGTATATGCGCCAGGCTGCACAAAGAGCTATTAAAATTTGTATGCAATTAAATACTCAATATCATGAACCCCATGAAGTAGTAGCTATTTTTGAGGAGTTAATAGGATCTAAAGTAGGGGAAGGTTTTTGTCTATTTCCTCCTTTTTATGCAGATTATGGACAAAACATTACAATTGGTAAAAACGTATTTATCAATGCTTCATGTCATTTTCAAGATCAAGGGGGTATTAGCATAGGTGATGGTAGTTTTATTGGACATAATGTTACTCTTGCAACTTTAAATCATGATGAGGATCCTAATTATAGAAAAGAGTTAATTTCAGCTCCCATTGTCATTGGTAAAAATGTATGGATAGGGGCTAATGTTACAGTTACACCGGGTGTAACTATTGGAGATGGTGCTATAGTAGCAGCAGGAGCTGTTGTCACAAAAGATGTATTAGCAGAAACTATTGTAGCAGGAGTACCTGCTAAATTTATGCGTAAAGTAAAAAAACGTAAGATTATGTAATGGTAAATATATTTGTGTTAAATAATTTTAATTAAGACATTATAATTTAATTAAAATAATATAAAAAACAATAAGTTAGTATAGGTACGAAAAAGTACGTAATTTTTATGTGTGATTAGTTTATGTATTATATTGCTGTTTTATTAATGTAAGAGGAAATTTATATGCAATATCCAAGAGCTTTTTCACACATAGGATTATCAGTACCTAATATTAAAAAAGCTATAGAGTTTTATCATAATGTTTTAGGTTGGTACATAATTATGGATGTTACTGATATAAAAGAAGAAAATGATAGTGCTATTGGTATTATGTGTACTGATGTTTTTGGTGATGGATTTAAAGAGTTTAAAATTGCTCATATGGTAACATCTAATGGTATAGGTATAGAGTTATTTGAGTTTAATGGTAATGATAAAAATAAAGCAATATTTAATTATAAAAATACAGGTATGTTTCATTTTTGTGTGCAAGATCCTGATATTGAAGGTTTAGTTGCTAAGATAGTATAACACGGTGGTAAGCAACGTATGCCTATTAGAGAATATTACCCAAATCAAAAACCTTATAAAATGTGTTATGTGGAAGATCCTTTTGGTATTGTTTTTGAGGTTTATAGTCATAGCTATGATTTAACTTATTCTCAAGGTTCTTATAGCAAATAATGTGAGAAGATCGTAATGGATTTTTTAAAATTACTACAACAACGTTATACCTGTAAATATTATGATAAAAGTCATAAGATAACAGAAACTGATCTTAATATCATAGCAGAATCACTACAACTTACACCTTCATCAGTAAATCTATAGCCTTGGGATTTTTACTTTGTAAGTGGTGATTATAAAGATAAATTAAGATCTTGTATTGAGAATTTTAACTTACAAAGATATGACAGTGCTTCACATGTATTATTTATTTGTGCTAAAACTAAATTTACCCAAGATTATTATCGCAAACTTATTGAGCAAGAAAAACAAGATGGACGTTTTGGAGATAGTATTATAGCAAATAAGTTAGATCAAGATCGTAGGTTTTTTGTGTCCTTACGAGAAAATATAAGTGAGCAAGAGCTTTATAATTGGAATAGTAAGCAATGTTATATTGCTCTTGCTAGTGCTTTGTATACAGCAAGTTCATTAGGTATAGATAGTACAGCTATAGAGGGTTTTGATACTAAACTTGCAGATAGGCTTTTAGAGCTTGAGAGTAAAGATCATAGTACTGTAGTAGCTATATTATTAGGCTATCATGATAAAAGTGATAGCAATACCTTACAGTTAAGACCAAAATCTAGACTTAAAGATAATGTTCATTTTTTAAATTAAAGTGATATTTGTAATGTAATTATAGTTTATAGCAGCTAGTATCTAGCTTACTTATAAGATATTAGCTGTGTAAGTACAGATTACAGAGTATGAATCTTATGGCTTATATAAAAAACAATTATAGCTGCTCACTAATTTTATTAAATGATTTAATTGGTGGTAAATGGAAGCAAAGAATTTTGTGGCATATTATTAAAGGTGATAATAGGTTTTCCTTATTACAAAAAGCTATACCTGATATAACTCATAAAATGCTTATTACACAATTACGTGAACTTGAATCAAGTCATATTATTGTGCGTCACGATTTTAAAACTAAGCCTTTACATGTTGAGTATTATTTAGCCATAGAGTATCAAGAAATAATGCCATTATTGGATAAATTATGTAGTTTTGCAAATAATTATGCGGATAAAAACAATATTATACTTAGCAATGTTCAAAAATAAATTTATAAACCTTATTATTTATTTTGCTGCTGATGTAAAAATTGAATACGCTCTTTAAACATTTATCTTTTTAACTCTTTTGTTTTGCTATCTGCTCGTGATTCAAAACGGGGAGTTGAGATATACTCAACATTTACAGAAGTTTTAAAAAAATTCTTATTAACCTTACCCCAAATAAAGTAGTAACCATCAAAATCAATATTGCTATATACAATGTTGTTTAAATTAATTTCAATAGAGTTATTTAAAACATCTTTAAAAATATACTTATAGTCATTAATTTTCTCAGAAAAGTAGCCAGGCAGTAGTACATAATCACCATCTTGAGCATTAGCTTTAATACCATTTACAGTATTGGCTTTTTGCATTAAGTTAAATCCTTGAGGATGGTAATTATTAGCATTATCATCATTAAAACCACGAGGATTAGCAAAAGCACAAACACTATATAAGCTTAGTATAATTAAAGTATATTTGAGCATAATCTTAACCTTTAGTATTTTTGCTGTAATCATAACATAAGAAAATTTGTATAGAATTAGTAAATTATACAAAACAATAAAAAAGGCTATAGGTTATGCCTATAGCCTTTTTTTAAATTAAAAATTAATTACTTTAGATTTGAAGCAACAAAATCCCAATCGATGTGCTCAACAAAAGCCTTTAAGTAATCAGGACGTCTGTTTTGATAATCTAAGTAGTATGCGTGCTCCCATACATCAACTGTTAGTAATGGATTAAAGCCATCTACTAATGGGTTTTGTGCACCAGTAGTACTCATAATCTTTAATGTTCTGTTAGTTTGAACCAACCATGTCCAACCTGCACCAAAATTAGAAGCAGCTGCTGCTACAAATTTCTCTAAGAATGATTCAAGACTTTCAAAATTATCTTCGATTAATTTTAGTAATTGCTCAGGAACTTGCTTTTTAACTGGGCTTATGCACTTAAAGTAGAAATCGTGATTCCATGCTTGAGCTGCATTATTGAATAAAGGACCTTGTGAGCTTAGCATAATTTCTTCTAAGGTCTTACCTTCATAATTTGAACCTGCAACTAATTTGTTAGTAGTATCAACATAAGCATTAAAGTGTTTACCATGGTGGAAGTTTAAAGTGTTCTCTGATAAGAATGAGCCTAATGCGTTCTTGTCATAAGGTAAAGATGGTAAAGTAAAAGACATTTTTATACTCCTAAATTGTAATTTTTTATATAGCATAGCTCATATTTTTTACAGATTAAAGTGTTTTTATTTAAAAAAATTGCATTTGATAAAACTTTTCATAGCTTATACTAGTCTGCAAGTATGCTTGGTAAGCCTGCAAAGGTAGTATAGCGATTATAAATCTTACAAAATAGTTCACATTCTTTTTGTGTGTCATACACTGCACCATGAGCTTGCTCATTATCAAATTCAATACCTGCTATACGGCATGCTACAGCAAGGACACTATGTCCAAGTACTAATGAGCTTAATGATGAGGTATCTAGTACTGAAAAAGGGTGAAAAGGGCATTTTTTATAGTTAATACGCTCACATGCTGCATAGATGAATTTAAGATCAAAAAAGCCATTATGTCCTACTAAAATTGCTCTAGTACAACCTTGAGCTTTGACTTCTTTTGATATGGCTTTAAACATAGGAACTAAAGCTTCTTTTTCATCTTGTAGATTACGGCTTTCATCAAAGGGATCAATACCTAAAAAATCAATATTAACTTTTTCAATATTAGCATTAGCAAAGGGTCTAATATTTGCACTAAATTGTTCTTTAGGATGTAAAAAACCTTTAGCATCCATACTTACAGTCATCATTGAAACTTCAAGTAAAGCATCAGTTTTTTCATTAAAACCTGCACTTTCAATATCGACAACTACTGGTAAAAACTTTCTAAAACGATCTTTGATTTCCATAATTATTAATATATTGAATAAAGCTATTGAAGTGGTGTTTAATTTAAGTAAGCATGATTATACATCAATTGACATTTAATACAATAAAAATACAGTCATTTAAGAAATATACTAATATTTATACTATTAATAATTATTTTAATATTAATAAAAATTATTTTTAAAGTATGTAAGTGTGTGTGGGGGATGATAAAAGCCCCTAATAATTAAATAGATTGATAGTTAAGGGGCTTTATTGTTAATTAAGCGTGATTAAATAACCACTTACCACGCAACATTACAGCTTTTAGATTTAGATCATTATCTACTAAAAGTAAATCAGCATTTTTGCCAGGTTCAATAGAACCTATTTTATCTAAAGCACCAATAGATCTAGCTGGATTATAAGATGCAGCTCTAATTACATCTTCAAGAGGCAGATTCATCTTTTGATGTGCAATTTTCATACAATCAAATAAATTAGTAGCAGATCCTGCTATAGTACCACTGTCTAAGGTTGCTAAAGAGCCTTTAACATGTACTCTTTGGCCTCCTAATTGATATTCTCCATCTTCAAGACCTACAGCCATCATAGAGTCTGATATTAGTATCATTTGCTCAGTACCAAATAAAGTAAAGGCAATTCTAACAGCACTTGGGTGAATATGTACATTATCACAAATAATTTCAGCTTCACACCAAGGTGCATCAAATCCTGCACCTATAGGGCCTGGTTTTCTATGATTAATAGGCAGCATAGCATTGTATAAATGAGTTAGACGTGTGGCACCATTTGCAATAGCTTCACTAGCTATATCATAATCACATACAGTATGAGCAATTGAGCATAATACTTTGCCTTTTAAATCTTTAATAGTTTGTAAACCATTATTAGTCTCAGGTGCTATAGCCATAACTTTAATTAAGCCTTTGGCTTTTGCTTGAATATCTTCAAAAAATTGGGCACTAGGCTCAATTACAAAATCAGGGTTTTGAGCACCAATTTTCTGGTGAGAAACAAAAGGACCTTCCATGTAGATACCTACAAGATTAGCTCCATCATCTTTTACTTTATAATTAGCACCATTAATACAAGCTTTTTCAATATCTGCTTTTGCCATAGTCATAGTAGATGGACAAATAGATGTTACACCAATTGAAGCTTCATAACGGGCAATAGCATCTAAAGCTTCTTCTGTACCATCCATAAAATCGTAGCCTACAGCACCATGAAAGTGGGTATCTACTAAACCAGGAATAGCCATTAAGCCTTTAGCATCAAATACTTCATCATTAGCAGCACTATTAACAAAGTGTTTATCTTGAATATGGATATCTTCTTGTTTGAAGACAAAATCTTTAGTGAAAACTTTGGCATTAATTATTTTCATTGTAAACTCCAATTAGCACAATTTAGCAAAAACAAAATCTTCAAGTTTATGAAAGTTAGGATTAGGACTTGACATAGGCTTAAAGCAAGCAAAGTGCAAGTTATCTTTATCCTCACAAATTTTATATAAATTAAAAGCAAATACCAAATTAGGGGCTAGGGCTTTAAAACCCACATACTTTTCAACTAAACTAAAAGGTAGTTGAAAACTTAAACTCCAACTATGTTGTTGTTTTTGAGTTTGTATATTAAGTTGTGAAAAATCATCAGCAGTTAATGCTGCTCTTTGTGCTCTAATAGTGCCTGCTTTAGCATAACAACAGCCTTGACTATTAAACTCAAAATTAAAATAAAAGTTTTTTGAGCTAACTAAGTTAAATTCTTGTGTTGTAGCTTGATGATCAAAAGCTATAAAAAATTCTACACAAGAGTCAAGACAAGTTTTTTGCATATGGGCATTGCAATTAGTTAAAGGCTTATCTTCAAAAACCTCAAAATTAATTTCTAATGCGTTTTCATTGTAGCTTAAATATGCTTTAGATAGTGTATTTTTAACACTATTCCACAAAAAATTATCAAGATTAAACTCTATTTTTTGTTTAGTACTTAAAGTGTAGAGCATAGTATTACCTCTATGAGTTTAACATTAATAAAAAGGTCCCTTTTACTATAGATAGTAGAAGAGACCTTTTGTTATCATACTAGTTTAGATTAAACTAATTTTCTTAGTTCATCTGTTACAAATTGAACTTGAGGTCCTACAATTACCTGTACACTTTGACCTTTTTTAATGATACCTTTAGCACCAGCTTTTTTAATGATATCATCATTTACTAATGAAGCATCTTTAACTTGCAATCTAATTCTAGTAATGCAGTTATCAACATCTTCAATATTATCTTTACCACCTAGACCTACTAATACAGCTTTAGCATAATCTACAAAAGCACTTTGACTGTTGCCATCTTTAGCAACTGTAGATGTTGCCTCGTCATCATCTTCACGACCAGGAGTCTTTAAATTAAATTTAACAATTACAATTCTAAAGACTATATAGTAGATAACACCTACAGCTAAACCAAGTGGAATGATGAACCATGGATTTTGAGCAAGTGGCATCTGTGATGAAAAGAACAAGTCAATAAAGCCAGCTGAGAAACTAAAGCCTGCACGTATTGGCAGAGCTACTGTAATCATGGCTGTGATACCAGTCATTACAGCATATAGCACATATAGACCTGGGGCTAAGAACATGAAAGCAAATTCAAGAGGCTCTGTTACGCCTGTAAAGAAAGAACAGAATGCAGCAGAAGCTAATAGACCAAAAACTACTTTCTTACGACCTGGTTTTGCAGTGTGATACATAGCCAAAGCAGCAGCAGGTAAACCAAACATCATTACTGGGAAGAAGCCAGTCATATAGATGCCTGTTTGACCATAGGTACCAGTGCTTGACCAGAACTTAGTTAAATCTGAAATACCTGCAACATCAAACCAGAATACAGCATTTAGAGCATGGTGCATACCAATTGGAATTAAAAGTCTGTTTAAGAAGGCATAAATACCAGCACCTACAGCACCAATTGAAATTACACTTTCACCTAAAGCTACAAGAGCATTGTAAACTATAGGCCAAATAAAGAATAAAATTACTGAAACAATAATTGATACAAAGGCTGTTACAATAGCAACTGAGCGTTTACCTGAGAAGAATGCTAAGAAATCTGGAAGTTTAGTCTCAGAGAATTTATTGTAGCAAGTTGCACCAATTAAACCTGAAATAATACCAATAAATTGGTTTCCAACCTTGTTAAAAGCAGGATCTGCAACACCACCTTCTGATAGTAAAGCTACAAAAGATGGGTTAAGTAGGGTTTGAATTACAAACCAAGCTACGATACCAGCTAAAGCAGGGGTACCCTCACGATCCTTAGCCATACCAAAAGCTACACCTACAGCAAATAGTACTGACATATTGTCAATAATTGCACCACCTGCTTTAACTAAGAATGTACCTAAGATTAATAATGCTTGAGAATCTGCTTGACCACCTTGCATAGTGGTAGGAGCAAGTAAATAACCTAGACCCATCAAAATACCTGCTACAGGTAGGGCAGCTACTGGTAGCATTAAAGATTTTCCTAGGTTTTGAAGATATTTCATCATAATAGTAAACCTCTATGCTTTTTATAAATTAGACTTTAAAAATTCAAGTGCAGCTTCGCTTGCTGCTTTTTCATCTTCACCATCAAATACTAAAAATAGCTCATTACCTTGTGCTAAAGCTAATTTCATTACTGCTATTAGGCGTTTAGCGTCTACTTTGTTCTCCTTAGTACCCATTTGTACAGAGCATTTATACTTAGATAAAAGTTTAACTAATTGACCTGCAGGGCGTGCGTGTATGCCTCTTGGATCAGTGATTACATAACTAATCTCAACCATAACACCTCCTATTGATTTTCATCTTTGTATATGGCTTTTGAATTAATAATTTTTTCTCTTAATTTTAATACGGTATTAGCAGGCACAGATAGCTCATCGTAGCCCATTTGTATAAAGGTATCTGTTAAGCTTAAGTCAGCTGCTAATTGTCCGCAGATACCTGCCCAAATACCATTTTTATGAGCGTTTTTAGCAATTAAGGCTAAAAGCTCTAAAATAGCTTCATGATGTTCATCATAAAAATCATCAAGATTTTCATTTTGTCTATCAATAGCTAAAGTATATTGAGTTAAATCATTGGTACCAACAGAGAAGAAATCTACTTCTTTTGCTAATTTATCAGAGCAGATAGCAGCAGCAGGTGTTTCAATCATGATACCAATTTTTGGAACCTTAAAATCAATATTGGCTTCAAGTAATTCTTTTTCACATTCTTTACAGATTTTTTTTGCTTTTTGTACTTCCCACAAGGAGGTTACCATAGGAAACATCATTAAAACATTTCCAAAAGCAGCAGCACGATAAATAGCTTTAATCTGGGTTTTAAATAGATCTTCACGCTTTAAACAAATACGTAAAGCTCTAAAGCCTAAAGCTGGATTTTGTTCTTGAGGCAACTCAAAATAATCAACCTTTTTATCAGCCCCAATATCTAAAGTACGAATAATAACTTCCTTACCATTCATAGCACGAACAACAGAAGCATAAGCTGCAAATTGTTCATCTGCTGATGGGTAAGTAGTTTTACCTAAGAATAAAAACTCAGATCTAAATAGTCCAATACCTTCTGCATCATTTAATAAAGCTCCCTCAACATCATCAGGACTGCCAATATTGGCACAAACTTTAATTTTACGTCCATGTTTAGTGATAGATTCTTTACCTTTGAAGCTTGCTAAATGTTCTTTTTCTTGCAGATAAGAAGAAGATGTGACTACTTTTGCAATAGTGCTATCATCTGCATCAAGATAGAACTTGTTGTTATGGGCATCAATTACACAAATGCGATCATTTAAATCTTCATTTGGGACATTGGCATTAATCAACAAAGGTATATCCATAGTTCTTGCTAGGATAGAGGCATGTGAGTTCATAGTGCCTTGGCGTAAAAGTATGCCTAAAATCATACTCTTATCAAGATCTAAGGTTTGTGAAGGAATCAGATCGTTACTAACTAATACACATGGTTTGATTAATACTACTTTGTCTTGACCGCTTGCTAATCTATATAGGCGTAGGGTGATGTCTTTAATATCAGCACTGCGAGCTTGCATATATGGATCATCTAAAGCTGCAAATTCAGCAGCTTGTTGTTTACCCACCTCAATAATAGCATCTTTTGCAAAGACACCTTGTTTAATTTTATCAATCATAGCTTGACTGATATCTGGATCTTGCAACATCATTCTTTGCATATCTATGATATCAGCACTTTCTTGACCTAAATTATTTAGAGTTTTCTCATAAAGTTCTTCAAGCTCTTTGTCAGCTCTTTGTAAAGCACTATCAAAAAGGCTTAATTCTTTACTTTCATCAAAGACTCTATCAAAAATAGGAGTTTGTATAGTCTCTTTTAGCTCAACAATAGGACCTGCACAAACACCATCACTAGCGCAACGACCTGTTCCTATAAACATAAATTACTCCTATTTTTTAGCTTGTATACTAAATAGTTGAGTATGTGTATCTACATCATCTGCATTAATTTTGTTTACTTGCTCAAAATCACTCTCATTGCAAATAACCATTGGTATGATAGTGCTTAAATTTTTACTTTTAATAAAATCAGCATCAAATTTAATAATAGGGTCACCTTGTTTAACTTCATCATTTTCATTGACTAAAGCCTCAAAACCTTGACCATTTAAATCTACTGTATTAATACCAATATGTACCAATATCTCTACATTTTCTTGAGAACAAATTGTGAAAGCATGTTTAGTCCTGAATAATTGTATGATTTTGCCACTAACAGGAGCACAAACAGTATTATCAGATGGCATGATAGCTACAGTAGGTCCTAAAATAGAATCAGCAAATGTTTCGTCTGGAATATCACTATTATCAATCATCTTGCCTTTACAAGGTGCATTAACAGCAATGTCTTTATTTTTTGATAGCATTTTTGCAAAAGAACCAAACATTTTAAAACCTCATAAATATACTAATTGTCAGCTATTATCAATCTTATTAAATTTTAGGTAATTTATATAGGAAAACGTTTTCATAGCATAAGAAAGATCACAAAATTTAGTAAAAAATATATATTTGTATCTATAAAAATGTGAAATATATATGATTTTAGATTAAATATAGATATATACCAATGTGTTTTGGAATAAAGATTGCATTATTGCTGTAAATTTATGTCAAAAACTTGTTGTACATTATTTTTATTGGCTTTTGAGGTTTTTATGCTAAGTTTATTTAAATCTACTTTGATAGCATTGGCATTAGTGCCCTTAACATCTTATGGGCAAGTTAAGTATGATGCAGCTCTTAGTGAGAAATCACAAAGCAATTGGTCAGTTTTAAATTCTAAAATTTCTTGTGTACTATCATATGCTATTGAAGGCTTTGGTAGAGGTGATTTTGTGGTTCTGTCTGGCAGTAAAAAAAAGCATAGCTTTGAGCTTTTTATGCAGACACCTTTAAATCAAGCAAGTCAAATGCGTTTTATTTCAGCTCCTTCTGATTGGACTCCTGTTGGTGATGAAAAATTAATTGGACGTATCAAAATTTATAAAGGCTTTAATCCTTTTGTAGGTGATTCTGTATCATTGCGTATGCTTACAGCTTTAGAAAAAGGCAGACAGATTTTAATGCCTTATACTAATGATAAGACCTTGCCTAATGAAACCATAGTACCAACTATTAGTCCTATTGGTTTTAATGAAAAGTATAATGAGTTTTTACTATGTACTAGTAATTTGATGGATATATCTTACAAAGATATAGAGTTATTAGCTATCACTTTTGATGATGCTAGTGATATGTTAACAGCACCATCAGTTACACGTTTATTAGATCAAATTGAGTATATTAAAAATGACTCTTCAGTAAACAGAATTAGTATCACTGTATTTTCTTATGGTTTAATTGATAATTTAGAAAATAAAGACTTAGCTGATCGCCGTGTAGCTACTTTAAAGAAGTATTTTGCTGATGCTGGCATTAAAGAAGATATAATTGAGGTTAAAACTCTATATAACAATCGTTTAAGTCCAAATACTAATAGCACTACAGCAGATATAGATTCACGCAAAGCTTTAATTGAATTGGATCGTGATCGTTACAAGATTAAGTATGATTATGATGTAGATATGCCTGATATAGGTGCACAGTTAAAATAATAAGGTTAATTTATTATGTCAATGACTAAAAAAGTAAAATTAATTGCAGGTGCAATTTTTATTTCACTATTTTTAATAGCTGGAGCTGTGTTAATTGTAATAGGTTCATATAAATATATAGATAATAGTCGTAAATCAATAGCTCTTGAAGCTTTCAAACAGGTTGAGTCTGGTAATTATGCTCGAGCAGCTTATCTTTTTGATGCAGCTTTTAAAGATGGAGATAAGCTATCTGGAGAGTATTTAGCATGGTTATATTGTAGGTTAGGTAATTATAAAGCAGCTTTAAAAGCAACAGAAGAATCAATCAAAGTTGGTAATTTTGATTCTTTTGAGATTTTAGGAATTTTAGCATTAATTGGTCAAGGTCCTGTTATTGGATCAGATATTGCCTTACGTCACTTTTATACTGTATTAAAATCTAAAGAAGAGTTTTTAGATAGTACTGCTCAAAGTCATAAATTAGCTCAAATGTTAGATGAGGCTATTTATTCTGCTAGGAATAAAGAGGATTTTATAAAATTAGTTAAAGTAGGGGTAGACATTAATGCTCCTTTATGTTTAATGGCTATGGGTGATCTATTCTATTTGGGAGATAGTGTTGATAAGAGTGAGCTTTTAGCTTTAGATTATTGGAAAAAGGCCCAAAGACTAGGTGTAGCTGCTGCAGCTAATAGATTAGGTGGTGCCTATTATCATGGTATTGGTACTATTAAAGATGTGTCTATAGCTGTTGATTTTTATAAGCAGGGAGTTAAAGCTAAAGATCCTGTGGCTATGTATAATTTAGCTTTAGTCTTATTAAAAAGTCAGGATCTAGAGCAAATTGAGCTTGCACGTAAGCTTTTAGAACGTGCCTCAGATTTAAATTATATACAAGCAAATTTCCTTTTAGGTTTTGTTATCTTATCTTTAGGTAGTGATGAACCTAATTATCAAGAAAAAGCTATTTATTATTTTAAAAAGGCCTATGATGCTCAAGAACCAATTGGTGGAGCTTTTTATGCTTTAATGTCTAAAACAGGACGTACTGCAACAAAGGATGAATATGGTTATGATCCTTTTGATTTTGTCTATCAAATTAAAGCTCAAGGTTCTTTAATTGGTAATACCATTATTGAAAGTATTGATCGTGGTATCAGCCCTGATGTAATTTTAGATAGTTTCATTAGTCATATTCAAAGTGCTTTGTTTTATGACCACTATAATCGAGTCAGTAATGAAAAAGGTATTAGTATTGATGGGGATCAAGCTTTAGCTAATGCTAAGGCTAAAAGTGATGAAAATTATCGTTCTGAGTTTTTAGATGACAATATATATGATGAAGAGCTAGAAGAAGAGCAGGAAAAAGAAGCTCTTATGAAAAAGAGCAAGTATTTAACAGTATATAATAGTGATCTTTATATTAATGGTAATTTAATTTATATACCTGGCATTGGCAGTATGTTAGTACAAATATCACCAGGAACTTCAGTAAGACACTTTGTTCCTACAACAGAGCCTCCAAAACCTAATCCACCATATATACCTCCAGAGTATAGAGATACTCAATTAACTTTACCAGAAGGGTTTTAGTAAATAAGGGTCATATTAGTATAATATGACCTTTTTATTATTTAATCAGTAAGACAACTTTCATCAAAAGCATAGACATTATTGATAAAGTCAATGACATCTTTATGGTAAGGATTGTTAATATTAGCACAATGTTTTTTAATGTAGGCTTTATCTTCATTAGTATAGTTATCTAATCCTTTTTGAGTTAATAGAGTAAATAAATGCTCATCAAAATCTTTAAGCTCAAAGCATTGTGTAAAAAGTTTATGATTATTAGCAATAATTGTATCTTGAGCTATACCTTGATAGATAGGTTTTAAACTTGTTAAAGGTATTTTATTAAGATGATATTCACACATAGGATTTATAGCATGCCCTGTAGTGAGGTTAATAAGATCTCGTCTATAATTAAAACTTGCTAGATTTAAAAACTTACACATCTTTTTACCATCATTAACAGGATAATTGTCCCAAATAAAACATTTGCGACCAAAAGTTTCATAAGCTTGTTGTAACATATTAGCGTCTAAATCTAAACTAACTACTTTATTACCTGTAAAAAATACTTCAATATCATCTGCAAGTTTGTACATTAAATCATAGTAATAGTTATTGTCCCTTTGTCCAAAAATTTTATCTAAAATTGGATCAAAGCTATAATAAGAAGGACAAAAGATAAATCTTTTTAATCTATGAGCAAGTTTGTGGTATAGATCGCTTATTATTTGATTTTGTATACGTCCCATACTTTCATCTGATTTGATCATATCATCAAATAAAAGACAAAGTATATTAGCTTTTGTAGCTTGTAAATATTGATCTACATAATCTAAAAATGATTGTTTTTTGCTTTCATAGCAAAAATACAAATCAAGAGGAGATATAGCTATACCAAAATCAAGGCCTTGTTGCTGATAGCTGCAAGATAGAGTATATAATTGCTCAATATTTAAATCTTTATGAAATTTAAAATTTCTAGTACGTAAGCTCTTATCTGCTTTTGGAGCATATATGTAAAAATTAAAAGTTTGTTGTTTTAAATAGTCTAATAAATCAAGTCTTTGTTCAAAGCTAAAAGCTTTACCATAAAAACCTTCAATTATACCTAGATAGCTCATTTGATATATCCTTTTTATGTTTTTATTATGTAAATAATATAATTTATTTATACTTTGATATAGCTTTATTCTTGTAAATAAAATTATAGATAAAAATATATGATTTAATACACTAATTAGCATGATAAATTTGTAAAATATAAAATATTTTTGTTAAATATTAGGTTACAATAATAAATTTTTCAAAAAGTATCTCCACTTTTATATAAGTAAAAACTTGTGATTTATGTGGAATATCTAGGATAGTTTTACTGTGTAAGAGTAGTACTTGTTAGTATGTTTAGTTTAAGGTTAGTTATGTTAAAAAAAATTTTATTAACAGCAATAGCATCATGTATAGGTATTAGTTATGCAGCTACTGCTGATGTGCGTATCGATATTAAAAATGAGCTAAGACAAGATTGCTCTGTAGCTATTAATGCAAGAACTGATAAGACAACTTGGGTAACTACAGGGTGGTATGTCTTTATGGCTGGAGAAGAAGCTCCTATTATTGTAGAGGGTGCTAATAATGTACAAGATATTTATTTATATCATGATTGTAATCAAAAGATTTTAGAGTCTAGTGAGCAAAAGGCTGTATGGGTTAAAAAGCATATGAAATTTAAGGATGAAATTCCTCGTGATAATGCTGATGGCTATGAAGAACAACAGTTTGAACGCTTGACTTCAGATAGGTACATAATCAATTAAATTGGCATTATTATTGCCTTGTAACTCTTTAGATAGGGTCTTATACCCCTAGCAAAGGAGTTACATATATGGCTAGTAGTATACTATCTTCAGCCTTTAACACTGATAATGTATCAGATGTAAGGCATGCTAACCTGAATAATTATAGGGTTAGTTCTGTAAACCTTGAAAATGGTAAATCATTTTTATCTGCTATAACAGAGGTAATGAATGCTCAAAACCAAGTTGCAGAGGAGGGTGATTTATCTAGTAAGGAACAGTTTGATAGCGAATATGCAAGAAGCATGGAGGCTCAAGCTTATGAAAATGTACATAAGTTTGATGCATTAAATAAAACTGTTGATACACGAGGCTTTGCCATGTTGAATGCAGGTATTAATGTTTCAAATTTTAGTGCGCTATCAAATTTATCTAATAGCTTTATGCAGGCAAAGCAGATGATCAATGCTATAAATGCTGTTAGAGCTTAGGCAAATTTTGCCTAACAAAGGCATGCTTTGCCATGGTGGCTAAAGAATATTTGTCACTGTGGCATGCCTTATATTCAGATTTATACACTATATATTTATTAGCTAAGCTATTGTTTTGCTTTTATAAAATTTGTTGCATATACTAAGTTTTTTATAAAGCAAAACTTTTTAATAGATAATACATATTTTTTTATTTCTATTTAGATCCTTTCTTTTTATCTCTTTGTTTTATTATGTTATGGTTTATCTTAAGCTAACCTTAAATTTGCAATGAGAAAAATTATAGTTAAGCCATACAAAGTATAATTATTTTTATAAACTATTAGTTGCTCAAATTACTCACAAATAGATAATAACTATGAAAATATTTAATACTGTTATTTTAGCATTGGCTTGTACTTGTTTTAGTGCGGCAGCTTTGGAGGATAATGTCATGAACTTAGAAAGTTTAGATGCGGGCAAATATCAAAAGCCTGCAGATGATTACATAAAGAGAAGTTTAAATGAGTTACAATATGAAGTAACTCAAAATGCAGCTACAGAACGTGCTTTTACTGGCGAGTATGATAAGCATTTTCAAAAAGGTATTTATGTAGATGTGGTTACAGGTGAACCTTTATTTTCATCTACAGATAAGTTTGATTCTGGTTGTGGCTGGCCAGCTTTTTCTAAACCTATTGATAAAAGCTTAATTAAAGAAAATACTGATTTAAGTTTTGGTATGGTTAGAACAGAGGTTAAAAGTCGTGTAGGATCTTCACATTTAGGTCATGTATTTAATGATGGACCAAAGGAGTTAGGAGGCATGCGTTATTGTATTAACTCTGCAGCTTTACGTTTTATACCGTACGAAGATCTTGAAAAAGAAGGCTATGGTGATTTAAAAGTTTTATTTGAATAGAATTAGGAATAGATATGTTTAAAATACAATCCTTAGAAGCAATGCAAGCTGAACAAGAGCTTTATGTTTTTAATAGTTTTGATAACACTGCTGCTTTTGAGTTAGGTAAGGTTTTGATTGAGCGTGCTTTAGACTATACTCATATTAAACCAATGGCTTTTAGGATTGTATTTGATGACTTAGCTGTTTTTCAATATCATATGCAAGGTACTTCTTTATTTAATAAAGGTTGGATGGATAGAAAACAACACACTGTAACAAGAACACATGCCCCCTCATTGCGAGCTTTAATTGAAAAAGAATTGTTTGGAATTAAAGAAAAATGGCAAACCATGGATGATTATTATGCTTTTGTAGGTGGAGCTTTTCCTATTAATATTAAAAATGAGTATAGAGGTATGGTTATAGTTTCAGGTTTACCTCATCTGCTTGATCATGAAATGTTAGTTAAATCTTTAGCTCAGTTTTTAGGTAAGAAAGAAATTCATATTCCTGTGTTTAATTAATAAATTTATACCAGTTTAAGATAGTTTTAGCTTAGTATTAAAATATGGTAACATACTTTATATTAGACCCTTATGCTTAAAGCAAAAAATCTAAAATTGCTTAAGTATTTAGGTTATTTACTATTTTTAGATTATGTTTTGTTATGTCAAATAAGTATTTAATACCAAATTTAAAGCAAAATGAGTTTTACCAACAAGAGCTTAGTGTAAAAAAAAGTGTATTTATAGCAAGTGCAGGTCATGTAAGTTCTGTTGAACAAGCTCGTGAGTTTATTGCATTTATTAGTGCTAAGTATAGGGATGCTAGGCATAATTGCTATGCTTTTAATGCTGGAGCTGCAAATAGCAGTGCTTATGTGGGTATGAGTGATGATGGAGAACCTCATGGTACAGCAGGAGCTCCAATGTTAAATGTATTGCTACACAGTAATATAGGTGAGATTTGTGTGGTAGTAACACGTTATTTTGGTGGTATTTTATTAGGTACAGGAGGCTTAGTTAAAGCCTATCAAGATAGTACTAAATTAGTCATAGATAATTTATCTACTTGTTTAAAAGAAGATTATGAGCTCTTTACTATATGTGTGCCACATCAGTACTTTAATACATTAATGTATTTAAAAACTAAGTTTAATTTTCAGATTGAGAATACTAGTTATGCTGATGATATTAAAGTTGTAGTTAAATGTGTTCAAACACAAAAACAAGGACTTTTAAAAGAATTGCAGGCTCTATCTAAAGGGCAAATTTATGAGCTTATAGTGTAAAAATATAGATAAAGAGATAATTATGGCAAAAACATTGCGCAATGACATTACTGGTTTAAGAGCTATAGCTGTCATCAGTGTTACTTTATATCATATCTTGCATACTTTTGTACCTCAATTTAATTTTATGCAAGGTGGTTTTGTTGGTGTAGATATTTTCTTTGTAATCTCAGGTTATTTGATGACTAAGATTATTGTAGATAAGCTTTATACCAATAACTTTAATCTTTATGATTTTTATGCCAAAAGAGCAAAGCGTATTTGTCCTGCTTTATTTGTAACTATTTTAATATTTATAGCTCTAGCTTATTTTTTAGTAAGCCCTAATGACATGTCTCGTATGTCTACAGAAGCGGCATATGCCTTAGTATTTTTATCTAATATATATTTTGCAAGTAAAACAGATTATTTTGCTGCTTCAGCTTTAGATCAGCCTTTTTTACATACATGGTCTCTAGCAGTTGAATGGCAATTTTATATTTTTTATCCTCTAGTTTTAATGTTGTTAGTTAAATTAATAAATTTAGCTAAATTAAAACAAGTTATTTTATTATTAACTATTTGTGGTTATGCTTTTGCTATTTTTTACACAAATTATAATGCTAAAAGCTCATATTTTATGCTTACAAGTCGTGCTTTTGAGCTTTTATTTGGTGCTTTAGCATATTTTTATCCACTTAAATTTAAATTTATAGCTCCTAAATACTTAGAAGCTATAGGCTTAAGTTTAATTATAGTTGCTATAATTTTATTAAATGCTGATGATAATTGGCCAACTGCTTATACTTTATTGCCAGTAGCTGCTACTTATATTTGTATTGCAGCTAATAATCATAATTCTTTACTGTCTAATGTGGTTTTTCAAAAGTTAGGTTTATATTCATATTCAATTTATTTAGTCCATTGGCCTTTAATTGTATTTTCATCAAAAATAGGATTGGAGGATTTTTATAATTATATAATTATTCCTATTTTGATCTTATCTTTAATTTTATTTTATGCAGTAGAGAATAAACGTACTTATGCTTATAAGTTTTGTGCTATATACTTTGTGCTATTTGCCATTAGCATAACATTTAGCAATACAGGAGCTAAGTGGCGTTATGATACTAATGTATCTTATTTATCTTCTTATGGTGGACGTTTTATAGATCATAATGGTAAGCTTTTAATTTTAAATGAAGAGTTAAAAGATGAGGTAGATTTCATTTTAGCAGGTGATAGTTTTGCAAGACATTATGCTCGTGATTTACAAGAACGTTTTTTAAAAGTAGCTACAGTTTTTGATGATGGCTGTTATTCTTATGCTAATTACGTTAGCATAAGACCTGAAGGTATTATTAAAGATAGTTGTAGAAATCGTTATGCTAATTTAGTTGAAACTATTAAAGCTTATCCTGATAAAAAAATTGTTATTGCTCAGGATTGGCCACGTTATGAACGTGCTTTAGTATCAAGAGCTACAGATACAAGGGTTGGGGTTAAAGGTTTTAAAGAGGCGATAGCTGAGGATTTAAAAAGCTTACATGATAACTTTGCTGATAGACAGATTTATATTGTACTTACTCCATATCAATCAGTATTTGATATAGGTGCTTCATGTATGTATTTGAGTATGTTAGATAATCCTTTAGCTAAATTTTTAGCTAAAAATGTTACTTGTAAGCCTTATAGAGAAATACGTGATGCTCCATTAAATAAATTCTTATTAAGTCAGATTAGTAAGTATGATAATTTTATTGCTATAGATCCAAATGTACCTTATTGTAATGGTACTAATTGTAGGGTAGTTTTAGACAACAATTTACCTGTATATCAAGATGGTTTACATTATTCAATAATTGGCTCAAAAGAAGTAGTAAGTCATATACTAAGTGTAATTAATTTAGATAATAAGTAATAAAAAAAAACTCAAAAGTTAAAAACTTTTGAGGTTTAAATATTCATTAAGCATTAGATTTAGTGTGTTTTTAAATAATGTTTAGCAATTTCAATTGCTTGGAAAATATTAGAGCTAAAATCAATACTATCACTTTTTTCAATATGAGCTTTACGTAATAAGCGTCTAGGTTGCTCGCGTAAGCCTGAGAAAATTAAAAAGCTTTGATGTTCTTTACTTATTTTAATAATATCCTCAATAGCAGCTTCACCAGAAGCATCAAGATAAGGCATATTACGCATATGTAAGATTACTACACGTGGGGTATCATTAAGTAATTTTAATTTATCATTAAGCTCATTTGAAGCACCAAAGAATAAAGGACCATTAATTTGAAATACTTTAACGTGGTCTGGCAACTCTAAATGTGGCATATTCTCGTCATGTTCTGCTTCACTTGTATGGTGATCTTTAACTTCAAGTGAGCGTGACATATGACGCATAAATAACAATGAAGCAAAGGTTACACCAACACCAATTGCTACTGTTAAATCAACAAAGACTGTTAAACTAAAGGTTAACAATAAAATGGTTCTATCAGATGGTGAGATCTTGGTAATAGCAATAAAATGTTTAAGATCTGACATACCATAAGCTACCATAAATAATACGGCAGCAAGTGCAGCCATAGGAATGTATGAAAGTATATCCATAGCTACATATAAAAATACTAATAAAAATACACTGTGTAAAATACCAGATACTGGTGTTTTACCTCCAGATTTTATATTTGTAGCTGTTCTTGCTATAGCACCAGTTGCAGGTAAGCCACCAAAGATACCAGAAGCTGCATTTGCTATACCTTGACCAATCAATTCTTGATTCAAAGAGTGTCTTTGTCCTGTCATACCATCAGCTACTACTGCTGATAATAAAGCTTCAATACCTGCTAAAAAAGCAATGGTAAAAGCAGAAGGAATTAAGCTTTTAATCTCCTCTAAATCTAAATGGGGCATACTTGGCATAGGTAGACCATCTGGCATATTAGGAAAGCGTGAGCCTATAGTATCAATATTAAGTGGTACAAAAAAAGAAAATATAGATACAGCTAAAATAGCTACAAGGTAAGCAGGAATTTTAGCTGAAATTTTCTTACAAATAATGATAATAGCTAAGGTTACTAAACCTAATAAGGTAGCACTTATATTTAAAGTATCTAAATTTAAAAAATAGCTTTGCCACTTTTCAATAAAATCAGCAGGTACCGGCGAATAATTAAGACCTAAAAAATCTTTAACCTGAGTCGAAGCAATAATAACAGCAATACCTGTAGTAAAACCTGTAATTACAGGATAAGGAATATATTTGATTAATTTTCCAAGTTTAGCGTATCCTGAAACAATTAAGATTATGCCTGCCATAATAGAGGAAATAATTAATCCATCATAACCGTATCTGGCAATAATATCAAAAATAACTACAACAAAGGCTCCCGTAGGTCCACCAATTTGTACACGAGAACCACCTAAAAATGAAATAAAAAAGCCTGCTACTACAGAAGTTACAAGTCCTTTATCAGGGGAAGCTCCACTTGCCACAGCCATAGCCATAGCTAAAGGCAAAGCTACAATAGCAACAGTTAAACCTGCGATAAAATCACTTTTAAAAATAGAAAAGCTATAGCCCTCTTTAAAACAAGTAAAAAGAGCTGGGGTAAAATTTTTAGTACTCATATGATAAAAAATATTAAGAAAAAAAACTGCTATATTGTAGATCAGAATATCTGCTATTGCATTATAAAAAGTGTAAAAATATTTTTTGATAAAAGACCTTGTATAACGATAGTTATATGTGTTTGATGCAAAGAACTTTTACTAAGATTAAACTTAATTAAAGACATTATTTAGCATAGAAGTATAAGTAAAAATAGGGTATTTACACTATTTTTACTTAGTGTGCGCGGCATGCACGCAATCCAATGGGTGTAAGTCCCTGGACCAGCTGTACAGAGCAAGGTCGAAGCCCAA
>CALXNP010000031.1 GCA_944389785.1 uncultured Anaerobiospirillum sp. | reverse complement strand
AGAAAGGACCTAAATCTCCTACAAATTTTGCAATTATGTCTGTTTTATCAACATAGATGTAATTCTTATCTCGTATCCTATTAAATGAGGTAATGCCAACAGGTAGTCTTTTTTGCATAATAATAAGCCCTTATTATTCATTAGTTGTACTTAGTTTATTATACTAAATTAATATCTTTTATTTATCTAAAATCTGCTATCGTATGTATCTAAAATTAACTAATAACTTTATAAAGATAATCAATAGGTTGCGTAAAACTTGATTTTTCATCTAGTGATTACTCTTTAAAAATTTACTATCTATCTTAGCGGTGTTAGCAACAGTGTAATAATGATCCACAAGGGGGGGGGGTGCAGACAAAATCTTGGACTCAAAAAGAAGGAGATTTTAGTATGTACTCTTATAAAGAAAGAATGAAAGCAGTTCGTTTTTATATCAATTCTAATTTTAGATGTAACGGCTAATATATTTATGCTCAGAAAAGCTCAAAATTAAATTGTATAAAAAAGGGCAATTTTTAATTTTGACAAAGTCTTTAATTAAGATAAATTCCTTATATTAAAGTTTGATAGAATTTAAAGAATACTCCCATCAACAAAACAATCAAATAAATAATAGGAGTAGTCATGATTAAAATAACTTTAATTGCCGAGTTTCGGTTATATTTATTTTAACTTTATTTGTATAAATCACTTATTCACTAAAATAAATCAATTTCTTACTTTAAGTTAGAAATACTTTTGCTTCTATTTTTAAACCAAACAGAAAAAAATTATTAATTTTCAACTTTATCTAATATCTATCACACTTATAAGAGATTTTAGCTAAAAATAGCTTTTTGCTAAGACTTTATAAACATGATATGCTTTAGCTAAGTATACGTCGTACATAATTATCATAATAGTTTATGAGGTAGGCTAAAATCTATGCCAAGATTAAAAGATGGTGACTTTATTGATTATGTTGAGCAATTACAACAAGAAAGCTTAAGAAAATTAAGAAGTCATATACAACAAAGTATTCAAGAATTTGAAAGTCTAAATTTAAATAAGCAAGAGGAAAATATATCTAATCAAAAGCAAAATCAATCTTATAATACTAGTACATTTACCAATAAATCTAAAAATAAAGTAAATAACAATGATGCTGTTTTTAATGAAGAACGCAAACAAAATTCTTATAAAAATACACGCTCTGTAAAAAATAACAGCAGCAAAGCAAGAGTCTATCAAACAAATAATCAACAAAGAAAAAATACAACTAATAAATCAAATAAAAATGATTTTGGCAATACTATGCTAAACATAGTAGTTGCTGTTATAGTATTATTTATCGTTTTTATGTCATTTTAGGTTAAAGGATAGATTATGAGTCTTACTGTTATTTGGTTTATTTTAACTTTAGTTTTTATAATAGCTGAGATGTTAGTAGGAAGCCTCTATCTATTTGCATTATCTATGGGCTGTCTATTTGCTGGAACTTTTGCCTATTTTGATTTTAGTGCAGACACGCAAGCAATAATAGCAGGTATTGTTACTATCTTAGGAGCTATTGGTTTTTACTTCTTAAAAAGAAAAAGAAAAAAGCAAGATAGTGATGATAACTTTGATATAGGTCAAAGCGTGCATGTTACAGAAATAAAAGAAGATGGCAGTGCTACAGTTATGCATCGTGGTGCAAGGTGGCAGGCTAAAGCTAAAACAGGTAACCTTAGTGAAGGTTACTGGACTATAAGTGAAATAAAAGGTATTTATTTAATTTTAGAACAAAAATAAAAAATTAGGAGTAATTTATGTTCTTTTCACCAACTATGATTTTTGCCTTAGTACTAATTGTACTAGCTATTATATTTGCTGTTAAATCAGTAAAAGTAGTACCACAACAAACAGCTTGGATTATTGAGCGTTTAGGTAAGTATAGATGTACCTTAAATCCAGGACTTAACTTTATTATTCCTTTTATTGATAGAGTAGCTTATAAACATTCTTTAAAAGAAATACCTCTTGACACTCCATCACAAGTATGTATTACTAAAGATAATACTCAATTATCAGTAGATGGTGTTTTATTCTTCCAAGTAACAGATCCTCAAAGAGCAAGTTATGGTACCTCAAACTATATTTTAGCCATTACTCAACTTGCTCAAACAACTTTACGTTCTGTTGTTGGTAAAATGGAGCTTGATAAAACTTTTGAAGAGCGTGATGCTATTAATACTAGTGTAGTTGCTGCTATTGATGAAGCTGCTTTGAACTGGGGTGTAAAAGTTTTACGTTATGAAATTAAAGATTTAACTCCACCTGCTGTTATTTTACAAGCTATGCAGCAGCAAATTACAGCAGAACGTGAAAAACGTGCTCTAATTGCTGAATCTGAAGGTAAAAAACAAGAGCAAATTAACCTAGCAACTGGTGAAAAAGAAGCTTTAATTGCTACCTCTGAAGGTGAAAAGCAAGCTGAAATTAACAAAGCTCAGGGTCAAGCACAAGCAACTTTAATTGTGGCAAATGCAACAGCTTCTGCTATTGATGCAATAGCAAAATCTATTGGACAAGATGGTGGCCAAACTGCTGTTAATTTACGCGTAGCTGAACAATATGTTGAAGCTTTTGCAAATCTTGCTAAGACTAATAATACTTTAATTGTGCCTGCTAATTTAGGTGATATGACCTCAATGATTAGCTCTGCAATGAAAATAGTACAAGCAAATAACACAAGTAAGTAAGCACTAAACTATGCAAGATTTTAATGATAAGATTATCAGTGTTGAAACTGAAGAAAAAAAAGGTATTGGCTTTTTTGGCGCCATATGGCACCTGTTATCTTTTATAGGTGCAGCTTTAACCTTTATCCGCAATTTTATTGGCAATGCTATTATGGTTATCATCATAATCTTAATTGTTATTGCCTATAACTTTGCAAGCAACCTTACACAAGAAGTACAAACAGTATTTAAAGGTCCTAATCAACCTCCTGTTGTAACCGAAGATATAGATACTATTTACTTTGCATTAAATGGATATATTCAAGAAGCTCCTTTTGCTAAAGGTAAGGTTGAATCCTTATTACGTGAGCTTAATGCAGGCTTAAATGGTGCCTATAGTCATGAGCTTATAGCAATTGAAAAAGCTCTAGATCTAGCTTTAAAAGATAAAAAAATAAAAACTTTAATCTTTGATATACAAAATGCTAGTGGTCTTAGCATGTCTAATGTACAAAGATTGGGTGAAAAAATACAAAAGTTAAAAGCTCAAGGCAAAGAAGTTGTATTTTCTGCACTGACTTATTCACAAACTAATTATGCTCTAGCTAGCTATGCTAGTAAGATTTTATTAGATCCTATAGGTGAAGTAGGTCTTAAAGGTATTAGCTTATCTAACCTATACTATAAAGGTCTAATTGATAAGCTTGAACTAAGACCTTATATCTTTAGAGCAGGTCACTATAAATCAGCTGTAGAGCCGTATATACGTGATAATATGTCAGATGATGTTAAAGCTCAGTATCAAGAGCTTGCAAATTCTTTATGGCAAGAATATAAAAAAGAGCTTAGAGTAAGAACTAGTTTAATTAATAGTGAAATTTTACCTAGTGCTGCTAATTATGCAAATCTTTTAGAGCAATATGGTGGAGATGTTGCTGCCATGCAGCATAAATTAAAGCTTGTAGATAAACTTATACCTCTTGATACTTATCTATATGAGCTTTATGCTAAAAATACCAACAAACAAGAAGCTAGAGATTTTAGCGAGCTTAAAAATGTACTCTCATATCAAGACTACATCTTATTAAATGATCAAAAGTCTTCAGCAAAAAACAATATCTATGTTGTTTATGGTATTGGAACTATTATGGATAAAGCAGAGGATACTCAAAGCTTTAGCCCTGATAATATTATTCCTATATTAAATAACATACAAAAAGATAAAAACGCTAAAACTGTTATTATGTATTTAAATAGCCCTGGCGGAACAGTTACGGCAGCAAGTGCAATTTATAGAAAACTTATGCAATTAAAAGCAAATGGTATTGAAATTGTTGTTTCTATGAATGGTGTTGCAGCTTCAGGAGCTTATTTAATTTCAGCTGCTGCTGATAAAATTTATGCTACTAATACTACATTAACAGGCTCTATAGGTGTATTTGCTATGGCTTTAGGTCTTGATAAAATTTTAAATAAATATGGAGTATATCAAGATGGTGTCAGCACTAATGAGCTTGCAGTCACACCTATTGCAACTCAATTGCCTCAAAGTTTAGAGCGTATTTATAACTTACAAATTCAAAGCACTTATCGAAACTTTATTGATACTGTAGCAACAGCACGTAAACTTGATAAGAATAATTATTTAGAATTTGCAGAAGGGCAGGTATTTATAGCTTCAAAAGCTAAAAAACTAGGCTTAGTAGATGAAATTGGCGGTCTTAATCAAGCTATTAAAGATGCTGTAACTACTAATAAATTAAATGAAAATAACGTAAAAGTAGTGCATTGTACTGTTAATACTGATGAAAACCTATCTGTATTTGAGAATATATTTATTTCCCATATACAAGCTTATCTGCCAAAAGAACTTAGTTTATTGATCTTAGAGTCTAAAAAGGCTAAGGTACTTTCAAATGATATTAATCAAGATAAAGTTATACTTGCCTTAGACCCTATCAATGCTTTATAAAGCTTTATAAAAAAATAAATCCTAGTAATTTATGATTGCTAGGATTTATGTTTATATGTATTACCTAATTTTATACATATAGCCTAAGTTTTAATTATTCTTTATTTCTACCTACTGCTTATTACCTATTGTTGATTCTTGTACGTCTGCTTCTGCCAAATAAAGTATCAGTTAAATTGTTTTTAACTGTATCCTTACTTGAAACAGGCAGCATATTAACAACAGGACAGCTATTATTAGATAGATCATTAATTTGTATGGATGTAAGCTTAGTATTATCTAAACTGCTATCCTTTTTAATTGCATGCAATAATTTAAAAGAATTTTGAGCACACACTGCCTCAAGCCCTGCTTGTGTACTAAAATGAAAAGGTTTACCAGTTGGCTCATAGGTATCTACCATAACTTCCCATTTATAATTGTTCTTAATTGGTGGTAATCTAAAATAAATATCATTCTCACTCTTATTAAATAAGAAGCACCACACATCTTCATCAGTATCAATATCACCTAAACATAGCATAATTTCACTTAAATTAGCATTTTGCCAATCTGCCACACTCATTTCATGTCCATTGCTGCGATACCAATTAGCAAAATAAGCATGCTTAGTTAAATGGTAAGTATCATCATTTAAGATAAGCTCTTTTAGCATATCTGATCCAAGTCTTACTTTAATGACATTGGATACAAACTCCATAAATGTTTTTTGCTCTTGACTAAAATCCCACTTCATATAACTTATTTCATTATCTTGACAATAAGCATTATTATTACCATGTTGAGTACGACATACCTCATCACCATACACAAAATGTGGAATACCTTGAGCTAATATAGTAGTAGCAATTAAATTACGTTTAGCCTGCATACGTTTTGCGTTAATTTCAGCATCAGCAGTCTCTCCCTCTACTCCAAAGTTGTAAGAGTAATTATTATCACTGCCATCTGTATTATTGTGTCCATTTTTTTCATTATGCTTATGATTGTAAGTTACAACATCGTGTAAGGTAAAGCCATCATGATAAGACACATAGTTTAAAGATGCATTTATAGATCTAAAGTTTTTTACAAAAATATCACGTGAACCTAATAAACGTGTTGCAAACTCACCCATCAAGCCTTTATCTCCACGCCAAAAAGCCCTAATAGAATCTCTAAATCTATCATTTTGCTCAGACCAGCCTACAGGAAAAGCACCTAAACGATAACCCCCTAAACCAATATCCCAAGGCTCAGCTATCATTATAGCTTGTGACAAAAGATTACTTGCAAAACATGATTTGAAGAAAGCAGAATTTGCATTAAAACTATAAAACTCGTTTCCTTTATTTTCTCTATTTACAGTAGTGGCAAGATCAAATCTAAAACCATCTACCTGCATTTCGCTTAACCAATAACTTAAACTATCTATTACTATATTAAGCACCATACGTCCATCTACGAAAACTGAGTTACCGCAGCCTGAAACATTAGTATAATTAGTGTAATCTATTAATCCATCTTGAGTACGCTCAAAGGCATAGAAAAATCTATTCATAAGACCCTTAAACGATAAAACAGGACCACCATAGCCACCTTCAGCTGTATGATTGTAAACAACATCTAAAATAACAGCTATATTATTTTTATGTAGTTCACGCACCATAGTTTTAAATTCATTAACAGCATTTTTAGGATTGCTTGCATAACGTGGGTCAGGTGCCATATAACATATAGGATTATAACCCCAATAATTTACTAAACCTCTTTTTTCAAGTTCAGGTTCTGACATAAAAGCAGCAGTTGGCATCAATTGTACAGCTGTAATCCCAAGCTTTTTTAGATGTTCAATAGAAGCAGGATGAGCAAGTCCTAAATAAGTACCACGGATAGCCTCTGGAATTTGCTCATTGAGCATAGAAAAACCTTTAACATGTGTTTCGTATAAAACTAAATCATTTCTTCCATAAAAAGGTTTATTTACTCCCTGCCAATCAAAATCATCACAGCCTATTATGCTCTTTGGAATAAACTCTTCATTATGATTTAAATACTTATCCTCATCATATATACAAGCTCTAGTTAAAGCCTTAGTATAAGGATCTAATAAAAATCTGCCTGTTTTATTATAAATACCATTAGCACTGTCTTCTTCACCTAAAGCCTCAATAGCATAACACATACCTTTAGTTACGCCGTCTAGAAAACCAAACCAAACTCCTGCTTGACGCTCTTTTAACTCTAAGTCTTTTAATTTTATTTCATTATGATCATAAATATGAATTTTTATACCTTTAGCATCAGGACTCCATATAGCAAAATAACAGCCATTATCAATTAAATTAGCTCCTAAAGACAAACTAATAGGTTTATTATTTTTGTCTAAAACTACTCTTTGCATATATAGCTCCTTAATTTAATGCTAAAGGTTTAGCAAACTCTATTTGTATGATTTTATGTTTTTATGTTTTTATTAAGAATATAACCTTAGACTATTAATAAATATAAGCTAGTAATTAGCTTATATCTAATTACCAGCTTAATAAATAAGGTAAGATCTAATCAGCTACCTTTTTAATAAAGATAGTTGATAAAGGAGGTAGATCCAATACAATTGAGTGATACTGATTTTGCCATGAAATATTAGAAGCTTTCATCTTCTTTCTGCCAGTGCTGTAACCACTGCCCCAGTACTTGATATCATCAGTATTTAAAACAATTTCATAAATACCCTCAGTCAACACACCTAGTCTATAACCAATATATGGGACAGGAGTAAAGTTAGATACAGCAATGATAAAATCATCACCTTTCTCATTTTTGCGCATCATAGCAAAAACACTATGATCAGCATCATTAACATCTAACCAATAGAAACAATTTTCATCATAATCATTTTCAAATAGAGTGCGTTCCTTTTTGTAAAGAGTATTTAAATCCTTTACTAATTTTTGTACACCCTTATGCTTATCATATTGTGTTAAATACCACTCAACTTGAGCATCATGATTCCATTCACTGCCTTGTGCTATTTCTGTACCCATAAAGTTTAATTTCTTACCTGGGTGGGCATATTGGAAACCTAAATAAGCACGTAAATTAGCAGATTGCTGCCATTCATCACCAGGCATCTTGTACAATAATGAGTGCTTACCATGAGTTACTTCATCATGAGAAATTGAGAGGATAAAGTTCTCGTTATAAGCATAAATCATAGAAAATGACATCTCACCATGATGGTACTTTCTAAAATAAGGATCCTCACTCATATATTGTAAACTATCATGCATCCAGCCCATATTCCACTTAAAGCCAAAGCCTAAACCACCTGTATAAGTTGGACGAGATACTCCCTTAAAGGCAGTAGACTCTTCAGCTATAGTCATAGCATGAGGATACTTCTTATAAACTTCTTCATTAAACCACTTTAAGAAACTTATAGCTTCATAATTAGTATTACCACCATCAACATTTGGCACCCACTCACCTTCTTTACGTGAGTAATCCCAATATAGCATTGAAGCTACAGCATCTACACGTAAACCATCAATATGGTAGTAATCAAGCCAAATTAAAGCAGAGGCAATTAAGAAATTTCTAACAGTGTCTCGACCAAAATCATAAATTAATGAATTCCAATCAGGATGCCAGCCACGACGAGGATCTTCATATTCATATACTGGAGTACCATCAAAACGAGCAAGACCATGAGCATCTGTTGGGAAGTGAGCTGGTACCCAATCTAAAATAACACCTATGTTATTTTGGTGACAGCAATCTACAAAATACTTAAAGTCATCAATACCGCCAAAACGTGAAGTTGGAGCAAAAAGACCTGTTGGCTGATAGCCCCAAGAACCTGAAAATGGGTGTTCCATAATAGGCATAAGCTCAATATGAGTATAACCCATATCAACTACATACTTAACTAATTGATCGGCAAGTTCACGATAAGATAAAGAGCTGCCATCACTTTTGCGTTTCCATGAAGCTAAATGAACCTCATAAATAGAAATAGCCTGCTTTAACTTATTGTTTTGTTGAGATTTAATCCACTTAGCATCATTCCACTTATAAGTTTTTTGATCGCTAATGATTGAAGCAAAAGATGGATATTGCTCATGATAAAAGCCTACAGGATCTGCTTTATGTGGTAAGCGATTACCATTTGGATCTTTAATTTCAAACTTATATCTCTCGCCTGCTTTCAAATCAGGAACAAATAAGACCCAATGACCTAACATGCTTCTTGCCATAGGGTGACGACGACCATCCCAGAAGTTAAAATCACCAATGACACTTACAGCACTAGCAGATGGAGCATATACAGCAAATTTAGTACCCTTTACAACAACACCATCAATATTAACTTCAATTAATTGAGCACCTAAAGTTTTATAAATATTTTCAGGACTCTCATACATAGTGCTTAAGCCATAATAAGCCTCATCTCTAAATTGATATGGATCTATAACTTCAATAGTGGCATCTTGATACTTAACCTTAAATTTATAATGAAAAGGTGTATCAACTTTTTCTAAACATTTTTCAAAAAGACCATCAGCTTTTTTTTCTAAAGTACAAATTTCTTTACTATTAGATAAATTAAGAACTTTTACTTCTAGTGCGCCTGGTAAATAAGCTCTTAAAATATATCCCTTACCCTCATGGTTTACTTGTAAACCTAATGTCTCAAAAGGATTTGAGAGCTTAGCATTATTTAAATCATCAATTAACATTTAGTTCTCCTTTCACCTAGCCTCTAGCTTCGGTCATTTTTGTAGTTAAATTTTTAACCTTTTCATCACTAAAGATATCCTCAAGATCACGAGTAAGCTTACGCTTCCAATTTGGATATTCTTTAAAAGTGCCTGGAACATTGACAGGTTTTTCTACACCAATCCAATCTTCAAGCTGTGTGGAATATAATAAGCAGCTACCACGACACATGTGTACCTGCATACCTACGACTAAATCCTCAGTAAGCTTACAATCTGCAGCATTACGTGATACTCTATCATCCACAGAGTGCAAACCATGTAAACTATCTAATATTCTTTGCTTAGCATTTTCTCTATCTGCTTTTAAGGCAAAAGCTTGAATTGCAGTATACACGCCAAGATCAACACCTAAATCAAGATCTGCACAAGCCCACCAGCTCTTTAAAGTTGCCATATCATGTGTAGTTAAAGCCGACATAGCTTGTATATCATAATCATAAGGTGCAATATAACCGCCATCTGCAGCTCTCTCACCAAAAAATAGCTTATAAGAGAAACAACCAGACTCTTTTAAGGCAACACGCAGCTCTTGTGGAATGGTACCTAAATCCTCAGCTATAACTAAACAATTATTACGTACCGACTCAAGCGCAATAATACCCAAGATATCGTGTAGATTATTTTTTATATATACACCCTCTGTAGCTTCTTTATGAGGTGGTACTACCCAATATCTATATAAACCTGCAGCATGATCAATACGCAAAGCACCACAAGATTTCATATTAGATTGATATAAAGCAATTATCTCTTTATATGCATTTTTATATGCATTAATTGGATTAATAGGACATAAACCCCAAGATTGACCCTTAGGACCTAAATCATCTGGTGGAGCACCAATTGATGAACCATCTTGAGCATAGATGTGAGCATCATCGCTCCAAACATCACAACTACCAAAAGACACACCAACAGCTAAATCTCTATAAATGCCTATGATCATTTTGTCATCTAAAGCTTCTTTATGAGCTCTTTGCAATTGCTCTTGAGCAATTAATTGTAGATAACAGAAAAACTCAATTTCGACCTTATGCTTATGATAAAAATCTAATACTGCAGGTGAATTAATATCTTTAAATTCATCTCTAAAATATGCAGCATTATAAGCTTCGATACCTGCTTCAAAATGATAATTTTGTAAGCAATCAAAAATAGCTAAACGAATTAAGCTAGTAGAACCTTGCTTTAAAAATTGATGAAACTCTTTTTGTCTTCTTCTATTTTTGCCTTTTACAATTACATCATCATAAATATGACGCAAAGCAGTAAGTTTAAGTTTACGCACCCCTATATAATCTACATATTCAAGACTGCGTAAACGGCATATTTCATTTACTACATCTTCACTTTTAATAAAATCTAAAGCCTTTTTAGAGTCATGTAATTCTTTAACTTCAGATACATCAATATAAATAATATTTAGCCATTTTCTAGAAGATGGAGAATATGGTGAAACCATATCAGGATCAGGACTACAAGGATATGAAGCATGCAATGGATTTAAACCTACAAAATTACCACCACTTTTTGCTACATATTTAAGCAATTGTTTTAAATCACTAAAATCACCTATACCCCAATTATTTCTTGAGCGTAAAGAATATAATTGTGTGCTTACACCCCACACCTTTTTACCTGCTAAAATTTTATCTGGCATATAGCATATCTTTGGTGTGCGAATATAAGACATTACCCTCGAAACTATTTTTTTATTATGAGCTTTTATAAAACAAGAAAATTTATGATAACCATAATCAATAGTTGTAGGAACAAAAAAGCGTCTTACATCATATTCTTGACCATAGATATCTTTATAGTAAGCAATTTCTAACTCATAAAGAGGCATACTATCAATAATTTGCTTACCATTTTCTAATTCAAATCTATAATGAAATTCTATCTCATCATTTAAAAAATCATCTAATTGCGGTGTTGCAATATAAATAAAATTTTTATCACCATCACGTATAACTGTTACATAAGGTAGCATATTGAGATAAGGATCTTGTATATACTCTTTGATTTGCTGCTCTAACTGTTGCTCATTATCAATATTAAAGCCTAAAGTTTTAAGGGCTAAAGCTCTGCACTCTTTATCTATAACCTTATACTTACCACTTGAATCAATATAATCCTTTGCAATACCTAAGGTATCTGCAAGCTCCTGTAAATCTCTCATACCCTACTTCCTTAGATTCTTTTATAAAATAATAATTACTATTTTTAATAAAATAACAATTACTATTGCTATAGTTTTTAAAACATAATTCTATAGTTAATTTTCAATTAATGTTTTATGCTTTATTTTTGCTATGTTAAGTTTTGGCAACTTTTTAACAACAGTTGCTACTAAAGCAATAATATCATTATAGCAATAGATATTATATTACCCATCTATCATTTTTAATTTTATTGTACTAATTTTTTAATTTAAAAAGTTTTGCTTATATCTCAATCTTACAAAGCTTTTAAACTTGTTATACAAAGAGCTACATAATGACAAGAAAACTTTTATACTCATAAATTAATATATCTATAAATATAGATAATATTTTTATAAAAATCAGTTATATTTTTATAAAAAAACATAAATATATTTTATATATTAAAAATATCCAATAAACTTCATTCCTTTAATATCACTACTACATTACATCTTATTATTTAATCCAACAGTTAAGTTAAATTAAAAATTTTTATTTAAATGAAGTAAATTAAATGCTATTTACAGAAAAACAGAAAATAAGTATCAGTAACAGGATGCTTTATGTTACTAACACTTTGATAGCAATCATGTAAGATAAATATCTATATTTAATATGAAATTTCAATAAGTTAATTTTTAATAAAATATCTTTTTAAACTAACTCACCCTATCTAAGTAAATTTGAAAATTTTTTTATAATACTTGCTTGTTATATGCACCATAAAATTTTAATCAAAAATTAAAACTTCATCTTAAATAGTAAAAAATTATTTGAATGTAATTTTTTGTTCAAGAAAATTTTGATAAAAATACATAAAAAGCATATATGTAAGTAAAAAACAAATAACTCCATAAGATAGACATAAAAAATTTTGTTTAAAAATTTTAATTTTTTAAACTTAAATTTAAATTTTTCTTTCTAATTTAATAGCTAATAAAACTTTTATCTCACTTTTCAATATTAGATATCTAACCTATTTTTTACTTAAAAAATTAACTAATTTTGGTATGTAAACGCTTACTTTTTTAAGTGTAAGCGATTTTTTAATAGATACCTCCTTATAAAATAAAGAAATTATTTATTTGATTATTCTTTTGATAAAAAATATAATTATTTCATATTGATAAAGTTTTTTACAAAACCTTTGCAATGACTGCAAGTAGGTCATACTTGACACTATAGGTCAAAAAGATGTATCTTTACTTGTGAATTTTTATCATTTGTTACACAAAGATGGGTGACATTCAATATGACTATTAAAGTTGGTATTAACGGCTTTGGCCGTATCGGTCGTTTCGTTTTCCGTGCTTCTGTTTATCGTCCTGAGTTAGGTATTCAAGTTGTTGGCATTAATGACTTATTACCACCTGAGTACATGGCTTACATGTTAAAGTATGACTCAATGCACGGTGCATTCAAGGGTAAAGTTGAAGTTCAAGATGGTAACTTAGTTGTTAACGGCAATGTAGTTCGTGTAACAGCTGAGAAAGATCCTGCTGCATTAAAGTGGGGTGATTTAGACGTAGACTATGTTGTTGAGTCAACTGGTTTATTCTTAACTGATGAGAAGGCACGTAAGCACATTGAGGCTGGTGCACGTCGCGTTGTTATGTCAGCTCCTTCAAAGGATGCAACTCCAATGTTCGTTGTTGGTGTTAATGACAAGACTTATGCTGGTCAAGACATCGTTTCAAATGCTTCATGCACAACAAACTGTTTAGCACCTTTAGCTAAGGTTGTAAACGATGAGTTTGGTATTGAAATGGGTCTTATGACAACTGTTCACTCAACTACTGCTACTCAACGTACTGTTGATGGTCCATCTCTAAAGGATTGGCGCGGTGGTCGTGGTGCTTCAACCAACATCATTCCTTCATCAACAGGTGCTGCTAAGGCTGTAGGTAAGGTTATCCCAGCTTTAAACGGCAAGTTAACTGGTATGGCATTCCGTGTTCCAACAGCTGACGTTTCTGTTGTTGATTTAACCTGCGTACTATCTAAGTCAGCAAGCTATCAAGACATTTGTGACGCAATCAAGGCTGCTAGCGAAGGCCCATTAAAGGGTGTATTAGCTTACACTGCTGATGCAGTTGTTTCATCAGATTTCTTAGGTGACACTCACACCTCTATCTTCGATGAGACTGCAGGTATTGCTTTAACTGACAAGTTTGTTAAGTTAGTTTCATGGTACGACAATGAGATCGGTTACTCAAACAAGGTATTAGAGCTCATTAAGTCAATGGAAGAGTCTGGCAAGTAATTTGTTAGATATATGATTTAAAAAGAATGGCTCCTTGTGAGCCATTTTTTTTACTTCCATTTTATATAAATAATAAAAAAGCTTAGCTTACATTATTGTAGCTAAGCTTTAAATTTTAAGTAAATTTTATTGATTTAATAAAGATAAAGCAATCTGTGGTCTTTGATTTGCCTGCATTAACATACTGCCTGCAGCCTGTTGTATAATATTTTGAGAAACTAAATTGGAAGTTTCTTGTGCAAAATCAGCATCTCTAATACGTGATCTTGCATCCATAGTATTTTCCATTACATTTGATTGATTACGAACTGCAGACTCCATACGATTTTGAATAGCACCTAAATCACCTCTAGCATTATCAATATAGGCAATATACTTATCAATATTAGCTATAGCCTTTTGAGCTGATTCATAGGTTGAAATATCAACACTCATATCACCTGTATAAGAAGTGCTGCCTGTAGCAACTGCAGTTAAATCAGATGGTTGAGGCTGTGATAAAGCAAAACCAAATACATCCTTAACCAAACTATTAACTACACCATAACTTGCACTATTACCTGCCCCATCATCATAATTTACACCATTAATTAAATCTAAAAAACCATCTTTATTAAGAGTAATGGTGTCACCTTCTGCAGCAGTATCTGCTGCAATAGTACCGCCTCCAATAGCACTGCCTGCAACTACAGTAGCATTAGAGCCACTGCGCATAGTCTGCATTGTATCTACAGATACAAAATAAGTAGTATTGGCATTGCCATCATCTAATCTATAAACTTTGCCATCAACAGGAGCAGTATCTGTAGTTGGTTTGCCTGTTTCTACATCAATAATTAAACCAGGATTATTAGTAAAAGCAGCAGCAGTAGCAGCCTGAACAATCACTTGACCATCATAAGAAGATAATCCATCTTTAATAATTGCATTCATACTAAAGCCTTTAGATAAATCAACTTCTTCAAGATCATTAGCATTTGATCCTACCTGAAATTGTAATTTACCATTGACTAGCATAGTATTATCACCATCTTTACCAGATAGTATTTGCATACCATTAAAAGTAGTTTTTTCTGAAATTCTTGTTATCTCATTTGAGAAATTAGCAACATCTTTTTGTAATGCTTCTCTATCTGCTTGTGAGTTAGTACCATTAGCAGATTGTATAGCTTTAGTACGCATACTTTGCAACATAGAAGTTACTTCATCTAATGCACCTTCAGCAGTTTGGGCTAGAGCAATACCATCATTTGCATTACGATTTCCCTGATACAATCCATTAATCTGAGCTGTCATACGACTTGTCATTAAAAGTCCAGCTGAATCATCTTTTGCACTATTAATACGTAAACCAGAGGATAAACGCTCATATGTTGTATCTAAACTTAAAGTAGCATTATTTAAACGTCTATTTGCATTTATAGAGCTTACATTTGTTTTTACCATTACACCTAACATTGCTTACACCTAATATATTTTTATTATTTAATTAAGCCTTAAATATATATCGTATAATTTAATAAAATTTAAATAAAAAAAATGAAAACTATCGTAATTAACAAAAATAAAAAAGGGTGCTTATAAACACAGCACCCTAAATCTAATATTTAACTTATGCTAAAAAGTACAACTAAAAACTAAATTAAACTAGTTGTAAATTACGCAAAGCAGCAATTCTCTTTTCAAGAGGAGGATGGCTCATAAATAACTCAGATAAATTACTTGCACCATTGATACAAAAAGCTGAGAATTGCCCCTCTTGTGATACAGGTTGAGAGCCTCTTTGTAAAGCCTCTAAAGCCTTTATCATATTTTGCTTAGTACCATCTAAACGAGCTGAATCTTCATCTGCTCTATACTCTCTATAGCGTGAGAACCACATTAAGATAATATTAGCTAAAATACCAAATACTATTTGGAAAATAAAATTAGTGATGTGGAAGGCAAAACCTGTATTTGCAGGAGCCTCTTCTTCATCATCTGAGCCTCTTGATAAAAAGCTTGATACAGCCATAGCTGCAATATAGGAGAAGAAGTAAACAAATGTATTTAATACACCTTGCAATAAAGTCATTGTTACCATATCACCATTTGCAATATGACTTATTTCATGACCAAGCACTCCACGCACTTCATCTTCTGACATGCTATCTAATAAACCTGTAGATACAGCTACTAAAGCACTATTCTTACTTGCACCTGTAGCAAAAGCATTTGGCTCATTAGATACATAAATACCAACTTCTGGCATATTTAAACCTGCTTTTTGAGCCAAATCTGCTACAGTATTAACTAAAAATTGCTCTTGTCTATTGCGTGGACTTTCAATTACCTCAACGCCATAAGATTTTTTACACATCCACTTTGACATAAACAAGGATACAAAGGAGCCCACAAAACCAAAAATGGCACACATAGCTAAAATTGAAGTATAAGAGCCAGATGATACCTTAATACCAAAAATAGACATTAAAATGGTACTAACAATACCAACCACAACTATTACAGCAACTTGCATTAATAAAAATAGTAAGATGCGCATAAAGTGCATATTCTCCAAAAATCAAAAAAATTTGCTTATAATAATCACAATATCTAAACTCATATTACTTAAAATAGGAACTTACAAAGTGCAAGGAACCATAATTATTCTTGATCAAAATAAACAAGAAGGACTAATAGAGTCAGCTACTGTATTATATAAATTTAAACTTAGTGATGAATTAGCAAAAACACCTATACAAGTAGGAGATATTGCTGAATTTGATATTATAAAACCTAAGCAAAAATTTTTTGGTATTGCAAAAATTTTATCAACAAGACCACTTCATTCTGACTATGTATATGTAAGTACGGACAATAATTCTCATCATGATGATGTAACTATTATTGATATTAATACAAAAGTAAGTTTTGTAGCTGAAGGTAAATGTGCTAAATTAGTATTTGGAATACTAGAAGAAGAAGCAAGTCTATATAATGCTAATGCTCTGTTGAATTTAAAGCTTGAAGTAATTAAAAGACCTTTAAACCATAATTATCTATTTCGCTATAGTGCTAACTTAGCTCAAGTTAAATCAGATAGATATAAGCTTGAGAGTGGTTTACATTTAAAAATAGATGAGAGTAAAGCTAGATTAAATTATGCAAATGATGTTGCTATTAGATACTATAGAGTTTTAATTGCAAGCTTTTTATTAATTTTTATTCCTTGTATGTTTGCTTTAGCTTCTCAAGGTAAATTTAGTATAGATATGGCAAAAGCTATAAGTACTAGTGCCATAATTCTAGGCTTATTTTATGGTTATAAAATCAATCCTCGCAGCTATAAAAGCTATTTAAAAAAGCCACGTCATGGTCTTTTCTCTTAAAAGCTAAAAGAGCTTTAATTGAAACTTAAATAATATAAGCATAAAAGCTAAAGCTTCTATGCTTTTTATTGTTTAACATTATTAATATACAAACCTGAACTATTGTAATTGATAATGCTCAAGTATCTATTACCTTGTGGTTTTAATATACCTTTTTCTAATAAGCTCTCAAGCTCTACATCATAATGATATTGTTTTGCTAAGTTATACAACAAACTTTTATCAGCTTGTAAATTATAATTAAAATTAAGCCTATCTATTTTATTATTAGCAAGCTTAAAGCTTAATAGTCCAGAACTATTAAATTGATTATAAGATTGAGCAAAAGAGAAATCTTGGCAATTTAAGCTAAAATCTGATGTGATTACTTGTGGTAAATAATTTAATAATTGCTCTGTTTCTACTTTTGCTAAGTTTTTAAGATTAAATAAATTAATCTTATTTACATTAAGTTTCAGTACAGTATTTTCAAAGTTTAGTGGCTCTTGTATAACATTATTTTTGATATAAGGAAAAGCAAAACTATAGTCACCTTTTAAATTTAAATCTAACTCACTAAAGCCTAAACTATCTTTATTTTTGGTGCTAGCCTGCAAATTTATATTTTTTAAGCTTAGTCTATCACGTAAACTCTTATCATGTACCTTATCATTGTCATTAAAACCTAATGCATATAAAGTTGAAAAGTCTAATACTAAATCAGCAAGACTGAAATCTATCTTGTCTAAGAACAATTTATTATTTATCAAGCTAGGATTAAGCTCTATGGCAAAGTCATGTAATGTCATAAAAAAAGCTCTATTTAAGTTATAAAGCTCATTTGACTGACAATCAAGTCCTGTTGTACTAAAATTAATTTTAGCCCTATCTAAGCTTGTAGCACTGATATTTAAATGATTTTGCCCTAAAGTACATAACATGTATTCATTAGGTAATATAAGAGAATTTGACTCAAGCTTAAAATTAGCAAACTTTTTTAAAACACTAAGATCAAAATCACCCATTAATTTAAGTTTACTTAAATTAAGTTCTTGCATAATGGTTTCTAAATTACCATAGTTATCTACAGATACAAGCGTACCATTTGCGCCTAAGAACATAAAATTGATATCAATGTCAAATGCCATCTGCAGCTTATCATAATTTTTTAACTTTTGTTTAAGAGTGACATATAACCTAATCTTTCTATGAAAATAATCACTATCTAATTGTTCATAGTTTAAATCTACAACTTTAAGTTTAGCTTCTGCCTTATTTAAAACTCTTTGCAGATAGTTATCAAAAACATAGATTTGAGCATAAAAGATAACAGCAACACTTATAGCAGCTAAGGTTAGCAATACTAAAAAGCAAGTTAGTAATCTTATAGAAACTTTTTTAAGCATTATCTATCATCCTGAAATTTAGCTAAAAGACTAGCACTCTCTTGTAAAAATATAGGTGCTAACTCTCCAAAAAACTCTCTTACCTTATAAAAATTTGCAATAAAATCTTCTTTTTTATAATCTTTAATTAGCTTTACTTGCTCTGTTAGTTTGGCCAAATATTGTTCAATTAATTGCTGATTATGCTTTGAAGAGTTAATAATTTCATAATACAAATTAGGATCTTGAGCAAAAAGACGCCCAACCATCATTAATTCAAGTCTATAAATAGGAGAGCTTAAAGCCACAAGTTTAGATAAGTTTGGATGTAAATCCTTTAAAAAGACACCATAATAGTAAGAAGTAAAGTGACGTAAAGCTTGTATGATAGACATAGCATCATCATGCTCTTTGGCTTCACAGCTTACAATTTTAGCACCCAAATACTCAAATTGTTTTGTTAAAAAAGCACATTGCTCGTAATAACGACCTTTAACCTCAACTACTACTTGTTTAACTAAACTTTTAGTATCTGGACCAAACATAGGATGATAACCAACAACAGGTCCTTGATGATACTTCAGCATTGCCTCAACGATATGTGTTTTAGTTGAAGTAAAATCACATAATACTGTGTCTTTTGCTAAAAAAGGTGCTATTTGCTGTATGACTAAAACAGTAACATCTATAGGAACACAAATAATTACGGCTTGTACATCCTTAACTAAAAGTGCAGCTTGATCAAAATTATCTCTATCAATAATATTTACACTATAGCCGCAATGTAATAACAACTTGTGAAATAAAGAGCCCATAGCACCTCTGCCACCTACTATGGTTATAGGTCTAGAATCAGTGGTAGTTTTAGCAAAATTACTAAGCTCTTGTTTATAAGATTCACGCAAAATTCTTTTAAAGATATCTGTAACTAAAGCAGTTGGAACGTTATGCTTTAAAGCATAATCTTTACGATCTGCTAATAAAAAATCTTCCCTATCTTGTTCAAAGACTTTAAGCTTATCTATTGATTTAATAGCACTAGCCTCTTGAACAAGCTTTAATCTTTGCTCAAGTAAAACAATTAATTTTTGATCCAATAAATCAATTTGCGATCTAATATTTTCTAAACTATCCATAATTACATATTATCAATTTCATCTAAGAATGATTCATCTAACTGTTCTTCTTGAGGTGTATTTTCCTCACCAGTAAGCTTAGTTACTTTACCTTGTTCATACATTAAAAATATATCGCGCATTTGTACATAAGGATCAACAGCATTAGCAATTAAGCCATCTTGATCTAGTAATTGAGCTCTTTTATGAATACCCTCTATTACATAAGCACCAATACCTACATAGGTTGGAACTAAATAATAAGGCCAACCATCAACTGCAGCTCCTTGAATATCACGAGCTGCAGTTGGTCCGTAACCTGGTATATGTAAATACATACCTTGTTTCATGCCGTAGCTGCCTAATACTGTGCTTAAACTCATACTCTTTTTTTCAATACCCATATCACCAGCTACATCAAATAAACCTAATAAACCTAAAGTAGAATTGATACCAAAACGAACAAAAGTTAAAGAAGCATCTTTAAAATTACCTAAAAAGACATGATTAATACTTGAGGTTGCATCATCAATATTAGAAAAGAAATTACCAGTACCTGCTTGTACAAAATTTGGCAGATAACTATAACCTACAGCTGCTGGACGTAAAATGTATTTATCAAAAATATTATAATTAACAAAAAAGAAAGCTCTATTAACCTTTTCTATAGAATCAACTGAGGTTGAGGCTACTAGAGAAAAACCATAACTATAATCCTCACCATACTTTAATACACTAGTGGTACGTGGACTCATTGGATTTACAGTTGATCTTGCAGCTTGAGCATTAAAGCAAAGTGTAATCATACTTAACAAGCTACATACAAGAGCAATTTTTTTTAGCATAAGGCACCTGTTTTTATATACTATTAATTTGATTTTAGCTAAATTATAAAAAACTTACCTGCCCATTATATCCTAGTAGTAACAAAAGCTAAAAAACTAACCATAAAAAAGCACTACTTTAGTAACACTTTTAAAAATTAATATTGGCATAGAAACAAAAAACATGCTAAAAAAAGTACCAAAAATACAAAATAGCATGATTAAATGCTAAATTTTACTTATAAAAAATTTTTACTTTTGTTGTTTTTTGTTATCATATATCAGTGTGCACAATTTAATAAATATAAGTTTTTCTTTTTATGGATAATGTAAAGCTAACTAATACTACTCAAATATCACAACAAAGTGATAAGGGTATTAATACTCAAGCTACAAGCACTGTAAAAACAAGTGCTCCTATTAACTATGGGGCTACTGTATTATTTTTACAAAAACTTGGTACTCAGCAAGATAATATGCCAGAAGACTTACAAAAAACTCAGCGTTTTTTGTCAAACTCACTTAATAGTTATATACAAGATAAAGAAAGTATACCAAAAGAAGTTACTAATACTAATAATAACTACTATACTAAGCTTGCCTCTCAAGTTATTAATCGTGACAGTAAGTTACAAGAAAAAGTAGCACAAAATCTATCTTCTGCAAAGAAGCTAATACGCTCACGTGATGCTCAAGCAAGTTTTGAGAAAATTATGAATAATTTACCTGCTAGCTTACAAGAAGATACAGAAGCAGGTAAAAACTTATCTAAATTTATTTGCCAAACATTAGTAAATTTAACAGATAAAAGTAATATTGGAGCTGGTTTAGAGCGTGATTTATCCATAAAAGAAGTCTACATTAGAGCTAAAGAACTCTCAAGCCGAGCTAAAGCTAGTACTAACGAAGTGCTTGCACTATCTTTAAATTATGTTGAATCAAATCAAAAAGATGTGCTTAGTACTATTGAAGATGAGATTCCTGTACAAAAAACAGCTGCAACAACTGCAGCTACTATGACACGTTATTTACGTAAAGCTTTAAATGAGTTCCCAGAGGATTCAACTTATCTTGATATTTTTAAACAAAATAAAGGTAAGGAAGCTGAATTTGAGGATAAGGTATCCTTACAAATTTCCAATCGTGTTAAAGACTTAATTGCTAAAGCTGCGGATACTGCAAGACGAGCTAATTTAATTCCAAGTCAGCAGCAAGATACAAACAATTTACAAAATAATATTGATGCAGTTGCAACAAAAAGGCAGCACATACCTACAGATTTAAATAATTCTGCTAAAGCCTTAGATACTAATGTAAGTGCTAAAGAACTCTCATTATCAGAGCTTTCAGCTAGAGCTGCTCAATTACAAATGCAGTTTAGACAAGAACGTCATAAACTTGCACAAGAAGGTAAGTTACCAAATCCTGCTCCTATGCCTCAAACACAGGATATTGAAATTATCTCTACTAAAGGTGTTAAAAATGAAAATATAGATAAGTCCATACATTCAGCAAAAGAAGGTCTTGTCTTAATGCATAAACAACCTTTAATTAAAGAGGAAAATTATACTAGAAACAATACAACTGTAGATGAGACTGTTACCTCAAAAAAGTTAGATGCTGCCGAAGCAAAGGCAGCTGATAAAAATAATAGTGAATCTTTAAAAGATAAAAGCTTATCTAGTGTTAATGAACTATATAAGAGCAATGTTAAATTATCTTTTAATGCTTTAGTTGATCCTGATTTTGGCTCTCTTTCATCAGTACCAGGACAAACTATAAATGTAGCTAATTTTGAAAGAGTTACTCAAGCTTTAGATCAAGCCCAAATGGATAAAATTCAAAATCCACAAAGCTTAGATAAAGCCTTAAGTGAAAATAAAAAATTACAAGCTTTATATGAACAGCAAGATAAATTAAAGCAGCAAGAACTTGAGCAAGAAGCAAAGAAATCTCAAGAGAAGTTACAAAATATCTTTGAAAAGCTTCAAAGTGCAGATCACAGCATTAAAAATATCACCTCAAATGCAAACTCAGTAAATGCAGATACTGAAACTCAAGTGCAAGCTGATACAAAATTAAAAACATCAGCTACTGATACTAACGTAAATAAAGAGGTAATTGCTCAAACAGCAGCACAAACTGTAGCTAATGCTACTAATGATTCAACTGCTGAAATTGAAAATGCAAACAAAAATACTACCAGCAAACAAGATACAACAAATAACATTCAAAAATTATATGCTAATGTAAAACATGAGGCTCTTGCAGAAGAACAAGCTCAAGAGCAAAAACATAATGCAAATATGGATGAAGGTTATTTTATTAGATCAAATAACTATAACACCATAAGCAAACAACCAATTCCTGCTACATATCAATTTATCATTAGAAATGTAACTACAAGTACTGACTTCAATTCTGATCATTCTAATGCACAAATTAAAAACGATACTAATGTAGTTACAGCAACTACTGATGAAAATAAGGTAACAGAAACTCAAGAACAACCTGTTGATAAAAGCAAATCTGCTCAAGATGAAGTTATTGCCTCTAAAGATAAAGTAGCTAACAAAGAGCAAGCTGTTGATAAGAGCAAACCTGCTCAAGATGAAGTTATTGCCTCTAAAGATAAAGTAGCTAACAAAGAGCAAGCTCTTGATAAGAGCAAACCTGCTCAGGATGAAGTTATTGCTTCTAAAGATAAAGTAGCTAACAAGGAGCAAGCTGTTAATAAGAGCAAACCTGCTCAAGATGAAGTTATTGCCTCTAAAGATAAAGTAGCTAACAAGGAGCAAGCTGTTGATAAAAGCAAATCTGCTCAAGATGAAGTTATTTCTTCTAAAGATAAAGTAGCTAATAAAGAGCAAGCTGTTGATAAGAGCAAACCTGCTCAAGATGAGGCTATTGCTTCTAAAGATAAAGTAGCTAAT
>CALXNP010000030.1 GCA_944389785.1 uncultured Anaerobiospirillum sp. | reverse complement strand
TTATCTAAATTCCTTATAATGTTATAAAAATATAGCTAACTTGTAATTTTTTATAATCTCTTAAGATCCTGGGTATGAATTATTTCCCAAAATTTATCTGCTCCTCTATTTCTATAGAGATAAAGACTATTTGTTATCGTTGTTTTTATAGTATTTTCACTAAATTTATTTTGATCCTTTAGGTACTTATAAAAAATATCTGAAAGTTCTTTAATTGAAAAATTTCTAATATTAGATATATCCATATTATATCCTCTTTGCAGACTGTACCCTATCTAGATTATTTAGCTTAAAAAGCATTCTATTTAAGGCATTAATATTTACAATCAATAAATCAATATCAATAATGGACAGATCTTGGGCTCTGTCTACATGAGATCTAACACCTAATACATTAATTTTCTCATTAGCTATAACCGTAGTAACATCACGTAATAAACCTGAATAATCTTGGGCAATAACTCTAATTGTAATGGTATAACCACCATCACTATTATGTCCCCATTCTGCTGGTACTAATCTTTCAGGATGTTGTTTGGATAATGAAGCTAATTGCTCACAATCACAGCGATGAATAGAAATACCACGGCCTTGAGTAATAAAACCTGCAATATCATCACCAGGTATAGGCTGACAACATTTTGCAATATGGGTTAATAAATTACCCACACCGTCTACAATAACAGCACCTTTTCTTTTGCTTTGCTCTAAAAGTTGAGCTGCTGTTCTTGCATTAACAATAGTATTAATCTCTTCTTGCTTTTCCTGCTCACTTCTTTTTAGAACACGCTCCTCAAGATAATTAATTACTTGATTAATTCTAGTATCACCAGCACCTAAACTAGCATACAAATCATCTACAGATTTAGCATTAAATCTAGTTAGTTTTTCTTTAAGCAAAGAATGTAATTGATCTTTACTTAAATTTAAATTATGTCGTGAAACTTCACGCTCTAATAACTCGCTGCCTTCTTGTAGATTTTTATCATAATCAACCTTTCTAAAATAAGATAAAACTTTAGCCCTAGCTTTTGCTGTCTTTAAAAAGCCATTATCAGGATTTATCCAATCACGTGATGGCTGAGGCTGTTTTTGTGTAATAATTTCAACTTGCTCACCAGTTTTAAGCTGATAAGTATAAGGTACAATACGACCATCTACTTTAGCTCCAATACATCTATGTCCAACCATAGTATGAACTTGATAAGCAAAATCAAGTGGTGTTGAACCTGTTGGTAAATCAACAACCTCTCCTTTTGGAGTAAATACATAGACTCTATCTTCAAAAACTTGTGTTCTAAACTCATCTAAAAGAGAGCCAGACTCTACCATGTCATCACGCCAAGCAAGCAATTTGCGTAACCAATTAATACGCTGTTCTGCTCCTGATACTTGCCCACTACCCTCTTTATATTTCCAGTGAGCAGCAACACCAAGTTCTGCAGTTTGATGCATATTGTTGGTACGTATTTGTATTTCAACAGCTTTACCACCATCACCATAAACTACAGTATGAATTGACTGATAACCATTTGGCTTTGGATTAGCAATATAATCATCAAACTCACGTGGTATATGATGCCATCTTGTATGTACTACACCTAAAGCAGCATAACAATCTTGCAGTCTATCAACAATTACTCGTACTGCTCTTACATCATAAAGTTCTGAAAACTCAACATGCTTTTTCTGCATTTTTCTATAAATGCTGTATATATGCTTAGGTCTACCATAAACCTTAGCATTAATATTTTCATTTTTTAAAAGCTCACTTAATTCAGTAACAAAATTATTAATGTATTTTTCTCTGTCAACTCGTCTTTCATCTAAAAGTTTAGCTATTTGCTTGTAGGTGTTTGGATGTAAAAATCTAAAAGCTAAATCTTCAAGTTCCCACTTTAATTGACCAATACCTAAGCGATTAGCTAAAGGTGCATAAATATTAGCTACTTCTTTGGCAATTAAAACACGTGACTCTTCATCTAAATTCTTAGCTTCACGAATAACAGCAATTCTTTCAGATAACTTAATAACAACAGCTCTTACATCTTCTACCATTGCAAGAAGCATGCGTCTTACTCTATCTACTTGAGTATCTGAAGTTCTATCTGAATTTAGATTTTGTAAAAACTTAATAGCTTCCATATCTTTAACACCTTGCAGAAGCTTGAGTAAATCTTCACCAAAGTGTTCTTTAAGGTCGTTTTCATCTAAAAGTTTGCAATCAAAAAATGGATATAAAACAGCAGCTTCTAATGAAGCAAAATCCATATTTAAGGTCATTAAGATAGACACAATTTCAGCTGAGCGATTAGATAGCACCTCAAACATCTTACTATCCATCTTAGCTGCAAAATCTTGTGCATATTGATGTGCTTTTAGTAATAAATCTTTCTCGCTTTGAGGTAAATTTATACCTTCTACCCAACTTAGAAAACTAAAGCTTGCTATATGTGTATCTCTTAATGCGACCATGAGATTATCCTACCTTATAAAGTAAATACCAGCATTACCTCTACATGTGTTGTATAAGGGAACATATCAAAAATAGCATATTTTTGAAGATTATAGCCAGCTTTTTTTAACAACACACAATCTCTAGCTGCAGCTAATGGATTACAAGATACAATAATAATACGTTTGGTCTTCATCTTTGCAACATATTCTGTAGCTTTGTAAGCACCTGATCTGCCTGGATCTAAAATAGCTAAATCATATTTTTCTTTAGTCCAAACTTGAGCTTTGATATCCTCATCTAAATTAGCAATAGCAAACTTAGTATTATTTAAGCCTAAAGATTGTGCATTCTCATTAGCTAGCTTAATCATATCCTCTACAACATCGACACCAACAACACTATTAGCTTTAGCTGCAAATGGGAAAGTAAAATTACCTAATCCACAAAATAAATCTAAAACTTTATCTTCAGATGTCACATTAGAATATTCTAAAGCTTTTTGAACCATTACTTCATTTACTTGTTTATTAACTTGTAAAAATGAAGTTGGTCTAAGCTTTAATTTAATATTATTAACAGTAACAAATAGTTCTTGTGGACTATAGATACATGTCTCTTTAATATGTTCTTGTTTAGTAATCTCATGTACATATGGTTCAAGTATAGATAAATAAATATTCAGCTCTTTTGCAAAATCAATTAAAATTTCTTTATCTTTATTTTTGATGATAGTAGTAAATCTAATACAAGCCGCAGCAATATTATCTGCATCTATAAACTCTACATGTCCTACTTGCTTTTTAGCTTCAAGCTTATTAACCAATGAATTAAAAGGCTCTATCAATACATTTAAACGCTTAGTTAAAATCTCACAATTTTTAGGTGTTATAGTACTATGTGACTTATTTTCCCTAAAACCTAATATTATTTTTTTATGATCACTGCGAGCTGATAAACGACAAGCTCGTCTGTAGCCCTTTGAAGTATCAGAACAAATAAAATCAGGATCACCTAATTCATATTTAGTAGTTTTTGCAAAAGCTTTTTTTATACCTTCAATTTTTGCTTGTAATGCTTGTTTCTCATCTAAATAGTACAAAGGACAACCACCACATTTGTTCTGTATCAAACAAAATGGCTCTTTTCTTTGAGGAGAACTTGTTAGGATACGAAGTAACTCACCTTCAATAATATTACCTTTTTTATGAGGTGTAATTCTTGCAACTTCACCAGGTATTACACCTTCAACAAAGCAAGTTACTCCATTAACTTTACCTACACCACGTGCATGCAAATCTAAATCAGTACAGGTAAAATCTATAGATTTTTCTATATTTGTATTTTTCTTTTGAGCTTTGTAAAAGGTTACCATGTATATTTATCCTAAATTTTTTAAAAAGTCAGCATATAAAACTCTACTTTTAATTTCTTTATTATTAAGTAAAGTTTTTAAAGATTTTGTGGTTATGTATTTTAACGTATTTAAATGCTCTTTGCTAAGATTATCAAAGCCTTGCTTTAAATCATTTAAAATTTTTCCAGAAAGACAATCTTCTGAAGAATAATTACTTAAAACAAAACCACTATCTAATGAATAAATATAATATTTTGAATCATCAAAACAATTATTATCACTATCAACAAAATCAATAGCTAAACCTAAACTACTTAAAAGCTCACACTCAAATTTACGTAAAGATAGTTCAATGTCAGTATTAGTACTTATATTATTTAAAGCCTGTAAATATGATGCAAATAATTGTATTTCACATTCTTGATTTTTAACAAGATAGTATATAAGTTCGTTAAGATAGGTAGCACAAAAAATGTTAGGAACAGAAAAATTAAATCCTAAGCCTTGTATTTGACAATCTTTCAAATACCAAAGCTCAGATCTGCCCTTTGTCATGCTTACTTTAAGAGGAACAAAGGGCTGTAATTTTGATTTTAGTAGAGACTTTTTGCTTTTAGCTCCACGAGCAATTAAAGATATACGCCCATAATTTAAACAAAATAACTCTACTAATAGGCTAGTTTCTTGATAGTTTCTAGTATGTATAACAAAGCAAGATTCAAGCTCAATTGATGCACTCATGAGGATTAATCCTCAAAATCTGCATAACCCAAACTCTTTAAAGCTCTATCATCATCAGCCCAACCAGCTTTTACCTTAACAAAAATATTTAAAAATACCTTACAGTCAAAAAGTTTCTCCATATCAAGACGAGCTTCAGTACCAATACGTTTAATACGTGAACCCTCTTTACCTATGATCATTTTCTTTTGACCTGCTCTTTCAACTAAGATAACAGCACTTATACGCAATAGCCCCTTATCATCTTCTTTAAATTCTTCAATCTCAACAGTTGAGCTATAAGGTAACTCATCGCCCATTTGACGCATAAGTTTTTCACGTATAAGCTCTGAAGCCATAAAGCGAGATGATCTATCTGTAATACTATCATCAGGGAAACAATGCTCACCTTCAGGTAAAGATTCTTGTACCAATTTTCTTAATCTATCTACATTTTGAGAATGTAATGCAGATACTGGTACAATATCCTTAAAGTTAATTTTTTCTTTCAACTTATCAATGAGAGGTAATAAGCTATCTTTATCTTTTAGTTTATCAATTTTATTAATAACTAAAACGACCGGAATTTTAGTATTCTCAAGTTTTTGGAACACCATGTCATCATCTTCTGTCCAATAAGTAGCATCAACAACAACTAAGATAAGCTCAACATCACCCAAAGCACTTTGAGCAGCTCTATTCATAAGTCTGTTAATTGCTCTTTTTTCTTCTTTATGAAGTCCTGGAGTATCAACGTATACAGTTTGATACTCTCCATCAGTATCAATACCAACAACTCTATTTCTAGTAGTTTGAGGTCTTCTTGAGGTGATACTAATTTTTTGACCTAAAATGTGGTTCATTAAAGTTGATTTACCAACATTAGGTCTTCCTACAATTGCAACAAATCCGAAATAACTCATAACTTGCTTCTACTTTCTAAATACTCTATTGCCTTATTAATATTATCATAGGGACAATCTTTTAAAATATCATCACTCATATACCACCACTTAAGTTTTTCTAACTTCTCTATTATATCTTTGTGTCTACCCTATAATAGAAATTGGAGTAATATTTCATGTAAGGATTTTATAGAGAAATTAGATAAATATATAACATGGTATAACAACGATAGAATAAAAAAATCTTTAGGCTATAAAAGTCCTATTCAATATAGAAAAGATTTAGGTATAATTAATTAGAGTAAGTCCAAAAAAATGTCTGCCCCCCCCCCTTCTAATACAATTTACTAGTCTGGACTAAAAAATTTACCAATAGCTTCTTTTGTTGTAGGCATATTTGTTTTATATATGCTAAAACCTTTGCTGTAGGACCTAGTATAAGCAATATAATCCTATCCTTATCTATTTGTTTAGCTTTTTCTAAAAGACTATCATAATGCTCAAAAGCATTTTGAGAAGATTCATATATGTACTCAATATGTTTGGCATTATCAAATATATTGTACTCTATTTTACTAAAAACTCTGTCACCACAAATAATACAAATTTTTTTATTATCCCACAATTGCTTCCATTTATTATACCAATCTTCAAAACACCACTCTTTAAATGTTGTATACGCACAAGTAACTCCTGCAGAACAATAATTTTTAGAAAGATCTAGTAATTTAGTTTGCTCATCCCTAATTCTATTTACAAAAGTTCTATATACAATACGTGGATATTCATGGAATAATCTTAAGTCAGCATAATAGTAATGGTAATTTATCCCTACTAAAATATTATCATCACTATTTAGTAGAATTTGCTTTAAACGTTTTGATAAAAGATTGTTAGGGCTTTGAAAACCAATATCTTCATTTAAAATTAAACGAATCTCACCATCTCCAAAACGAATAAAACTTTTTTTCGTTGTAGCTAATATTGATAGTGTATCCTCAAAATTATATATTTTTGGCTTTTTTATATCATAAGGATTATTAGGTAATTCATATTCTAAATTATCTATCATTTTAGAGACATTGCTATAAAAAACATCCTCATTTATATTTATTAACTTATTATTAATTTGTTTTAGGTTATATTTGAATAAATACTTAATATTTTTTATAAAAGTTACAAAACCCATATTTAAAACTTCTCGTTAAATTAATAAATAAGAATATTTTATACTAAATACTCATGTATTAATTTAAATAACACAAGTATTTTGTTTAAATTGCTCATAATTTTTTATATAGTCATCTTCATCATAATATTCTGATGCTAAAACCATAATAACACAATCTTTGGAAAAATTTGTAAACTCACGCCAAATATTATGCTTTATATATAGACCTTGATTAGGTTTAGATAAGTGAATTTGTTCACGCCTTTTACCATTATCTAAAATAAAATCACAACTACCTGATATACAAATAATTAATTGTTCTAAATTTTTATGAGCATGTCGTCCACGTACAACACTATAATCAGTACCCCAAATATAATAGACACGTTTAATATTAAAAGGTATATTTTTTCCCCCTTCTATAGGAACAAGGCTCCCATGAGAATCTCCTTTAATATCAAAATCTATTAACCTATACATATTTTTCCTCTACACTAAAAATTAGTTTATCAATAAACGACAAACTATATTACCAAATACTTTTTCTTGTATATGAAAATTTTATAAAATGAAGTATTCTTACTATTCTTTTATTACCTTGTAATTCTTTAAAAAACAAAAACCTAAGAAAACTAGTTTCTCTTTTTACTTTTTTTATTAAATAATCTTGAATTTCAGGATCTTTTAACAAAGATGCTGTTTTAGCATTAAGTGAAAAAATAGACAGCGACTCTCTAAAAGGTAAACGATTTTTGACCCATAATAACAAAATTTTAGGATAGGTTCTTTCTGGCCAATATCTTTCCAGATATTCAGTAACAATTCTAATTTGTCGTTCATGATTACGAGAAATATTGGTATTATGTCTTCTATAATAAAAAGTTGGGGTTTTAAGAATTTCAAAAGAATATTCAGGATGATCTAAAAGATATCTAAAAACTTTTGTTCTTAAAATAATATCATCCCCTAGCATATCCTCATCAAAACCACCTACCTCATCAATAATATTTTTTCTAAAAAAACATCCTTGTATATAAAAAGCACCAAACTCATTATATTCTAATTCTAATAAATCTTTCGCTGAAGGTTTTTCAAGCGTATCTAATTTTAATCCTGTAAAATTATCTATTAATGCTCCATTTTGATCAATTGCTACAACTTTTGATGATGCAATAAATGCTAAATTAGAGTTATCAATCATCTTGTTAATGCAGGTTTCTAATATTTCCAAACATAAAGCATCATCAAGAGACATAAATAGAATAAAATCACCTTTTGCCTTACTTAAAGCTACATTAAAATTATGTCCCACATTACCTGTGTTATTTTGTAATACTAAAATAATAGGTATTTGACTACTTTCTTTTAAATTTTTTAATATTTCAGGACTATTATCTTTAGAGCCATCATCAACAACAATGATCTCAATATCAATATTATGATACTTATAATCACATACTGAACCAATACTATCTTTGATATAAAGAGCATGGTTATAGCCAACACAACAAATAGAAAGTAATTTTTTATTACCAATCATTTAAAATCCTTGTAACTATCTCAACCTCAACATCTTTCATAACAGGGGATATAGGAATAGATATAACAGTGTCATGAATTTTTTCCGTTATTGGAAACCTTTCTTGATTTAATTCCATATATGCAATTTGTTTATGAGGAGCTATTGGATAATGTATATTGGTCTGTATATTATGATCTTTTAGATAGTTTTGTAAAGCACTTCTGTCATCACATCTAATAACAAAAAGATGCCATACATGAGCTAATTCTGAATATGCTTTTGGCAAAATAATTTTTGGATTTTTTGTATTTTGACAATAATAATTTGCAATTTCTCTTCGTCGTGAATTATCTTTATCTAGATAATTTAACTTTATATTTAATATAGCAGCTTGAATTTCATCTAAGCGAGAGTTTACTCCCTTATAAATATGGTGATATTTATAATCAGAACCATAATTAGCAATAGCTTTTATCTTATCAAATAATTCCTTATCATTTGTAGTGACAGCTCCACCATCTCCTAGTGCACCTAAATTCTTTCCTGGATAAAAACTAAAAGCTGCAGCATCCCCTAAATTTCCTGCTTTTTTATTTTGATATACAGCTCCATGAGCTTGGGCAGAGTCCTCAATTACCTTTAAATTATATTTCTTAGCTATCTTTAAGATCTTCTCCATAGGTGTGATTTGCCCATATAGATGAACCACTATGATAGCTTTTGTTTTAGATGTAATTTTTTCCTCTATTAAATCAGGATTAATGCAATATGTATTAATATCAGGTTCAACTAAAACAGGTTTACAATCATTTGCTGATACGGCAAGGATTGTAGCTATAAATGTATTTGCTGGAACTATAATTTCATCTTTATCTTTAAAACCATATCCTTTTATTATTAAATTTAGAGCATCTAATCCATTAGCTACTCCTAAACAATATTTAGTACCACAATATGAGGCAAAATTTGATGAGAAATCTTTATTTTCATTGCCTTGCAAGTACCATCCTGAATCTAAAATATCAGCTATCTTGGTCTCAAACTCTACTCTAAATCTATTATTTATTTTTTTTAAATCTAAAAAACTTATCATTAATATTTATCCATCCATTTATAACACTTATCTAGCTTATTATTTAATCTATATGTTGATACAATATATCAAAAAGAAATTTATTACTAGTATTTTATTAAAATAAAAATCTAATAAATAATTAATATATATAATTATTATTACTTATTTGATTTAATATAAGTTAAGTTATTGTTTAACCTATATGTTTTAAATTTAAAAGTTTTAATATTTTCATTAACAGATAAATCTCTATTAGTTATTAAAATTTTACCCATTGCAAATGTTTCATATACCCTATAAGAATTTCCCTCACTACTACTTAATCTATATACATCTATTATTATCTCTGCCTCTGAAATTATCTTTATATAAGAAAAATAATCTATAAATTTATCCAAGTTAAATATGACAAATTCTTTATATTTATTTTTTATTGAGTTAATTTTATTTTGTATATAAACATCAGATATATTATATGTATATATCTCAACAAAATAACACTCTGTTACAAGTCTTTCTATAATTTCTTCTAAAATATCTATTCTTGCTTTATTAAGAATCCCTACAAAAATAGCTTTTTTTGAAACAGTTGTTATATATTCTCTCAAATTATCTTTATTGACAATATTGGGTTCATAGCTTAAATTATATTTTCTACAATCAGTCATACTATAGCTTTTAACTATACTAGAATACTGCTTTATTTTTAGAATAATATCATCTATACTTTGATCAGCTCCTCTATTAAGTCCTTCAATCATATCATTATACTTTACACTAATATTCTTAGCATCTATGCACATATTTAATATATGTAAAAACTCATATGAAATACAATTAATACAAATAATTTTACCTAAATAGCGAATATTATTTTTTTCTTTAACTAAAATATGCTTAAAAAAAGTAATTTGATTTTTTATTTTTTCAGAGTTTTTATGCAAATCTAATTTAATAAATAATGTCTCATCTCTACTAATCTTATCTAAATGAAACGAAATAATCTCATCTATTAGTATACCTGCAGGTAGTATATATATTGTTTTATATTTATTTGATATAAGTGCAGATACAAATAAATATATTTGATCTTTATAGGTTGTGACTTTACCTAAAAGTTTAAGTAATTTATACCTTATACCTAATTCTTTTTTCATTAATACATCAACTTTATACCTATTTTTTGTAAAAATAATTTCAAATATAGAAGGTAAAGTATTTTTAGTACCTTGCCAACAATGTAATTTAGAGAAAAAATTAGGATAACTAAATTTAGTTATATAAAATATCTTTTTTAAACTTTTCATATTAACTAATTCTCTAATATTAAGTGGTAATTCCACTATAAAAGCTACCTAAAGAATCTATATTAAATAAACTATTTTCACTATAACTATAATTATTCTTAATAAATTTTAACAATAAAGTAAGGTCTATATTTGCTTCTATTAAGAAAATATTTTTGCTATATTTAAATGCAATGGTATCATCTAATATCCTATTAGTTATTAATTTTTTCTCACCAATGAATGCTTCTGCTACTCTAAAAGAGTAACCTTCATCAGCTCTTACTCTATACAAATCTATAATTACAGAGCTTTCTAGTAAATTTCTTATATAAATATCATAATCAATAAACTTATTATAAATAATAAATTCACCATTATATTTTTTATTTATTCTTTTTGCACGATCTATTGCATCTTCCTTCAATTCATTAAGATAAAATAAAACATTTATCTGATTTTCTAATAATACCTCTGCAATTTTTAACAATAAATTAGCTCTTACATTAGAACAAGATCCTGCAAAGAAACACCTATCCACTATATTACTATTAGCTAAATAATCATCTATTATTGCTTTATTTACATAATTTGGGACATATTCTATGTTAAAGTTTTTGGCACACTGATAGCTATATGTCTCAACTTTAATATTATTTCTATTACAATAGGAAATAAGTTTTAAAGGATCTTTAAAATGATTAACCTCATCAAACTCATCAACAAACCTATTGATAATCTTAGCTTTTGGAAATATTTTTTTTAAACAATACAAAAAAAGTGTATTAGTTGCATTGGCACAAATAATAGTGATACATGCTTGCTGTGGTTTAATAACTCCTAAAAAACATAAAATAACAAAATAAAACCACTTTCTATTTTTATCAAAAGAGCTATATAGAGATGGAATATCAAAAGTCTGAATATTATCACTTTTAGTAAAATAAAATTTATAAATTTTATTTAAGACTATACCTGAGATTAATAAAATATCCCCATCTTTTTTTTCTTCTTTAAATAGCCTTAATACCTCAGATTTTTTTATACTCATGATATATTTTTACTTTCTTAAACTATATAATGTAATCTAAATTGATTATATCAAAATATTAACTACTACTAACTTATTAAAAATAAAATGATAACTAAAATATTTATTATTAGTCTTCCAAATAGTAAAAGAATAAAAACAATAGAAGAAAATTTTAATAAATATCAATTAAATATTGATATATTCTATGGTGTTGATGGGCGTATTGATGATTTATCTAAATATGATATTGATACTAAAACACCACAAAGATTTTGGCATAATTCCATCTCATGCTGCTCTTACAATCATAAACTAACAAACTCAGAATTTGGTTGTGCACTATCTCATATTAAGCTATATGAGCATATGGTACAAAACAATATACCACTATGTATTATATGTGAAGATGATATGATTCCCTATGATGATAACTTTAAGAAAGTAGTTAACTCTCTTGATGAAATACAATCACAACTTAACTTTGAAATATTATTTTTTAAGTATATTGATAAATTAAATAGTCCATTTAGAAAGCAAGTAGCCTTTCAAGGTATTACCTTTGCTCAAGTTGGCATGGGTGAAAAATATGACTGGCTTTTTAACCGTAGAAAAACATGTTATCTTACAGGTTGCTATGCTCTAACATTAAATGGAGCAAAAAAACTGATTGAAAAAGCATATCCTGTACGAATGCCATCAGATAGATTAACAGGACTTATTGCTTATAATAAATTAAAAGCTTGGAAAACAATACCTCATCTTGTCACAGAAACAGGTGCACCATCAACTATAGTACATTATACAGGTAATTAATATTAACTATTCTTTATAATATATTCTGCTAAACTATGACCATATATATGTCTGATGTACTTTAATTTATGTACAAAACAGGTATCATGAATGATAGATAATAATTTGTCGTCACATCTACTATCTAAATATTTTCTTATCTCATGAGGTAAAGTATCATCTAAAAATATAGATGAATTAAACTTATTTGCATCTATATCTCCTAAAATATTGTACATAATTTGAAAGAAATAATAATATACAGCCCAATTCTCTTTACTCCAATATAAGTATAATAAATCTCGTAAAGCAATTGTTACATGATTATCTTTTTTTGCAATAATAAAACTATTTAAACACTTAACTTGAAAATTTTTATTAAACCCAAAATAACTATGATCATAACCTATCCAATATTTTTGAGATTTATAATCCAAATTTAAATTACGTTCAAACATAAAAAAATCTGAACTAAGAATATTTTTTGGAATTTTTTGTGTTAATAACACTGTAGCATCAACCCATACTCCACCATACAAACTTAATAAAGTTACTCTTAAAAAATCTGAAAAAAATGTTGGAGGAATTAAACCTCTATTATGTTTTTCAATAAGATCTTTAGGAATTTCTAAATACTCTATAATATTATTATCTGTTAGAATAACGTGTTCATATGACCCTTTAAATTTATCAACAGATTTAATACTAGCTTTAACAATTTGTGGAGTATTATTGTCAATACCTTGAGCCCAATACTGCCATATTACGCTATTAGCTTTAATTTGCTTTTTTGCTTTAAATAAATGACTATAATCTATATTTGCTTTTAAGTAAGGTTCTACATAATTACTTTTTAAATAATCTCTAATCTTTAATTGCAGACTTTCTTCTCTTTGAGATAATACATTTATTGCATATAATGACCTTATATATGCTCTTACTTTGCGTCTTACTTTACTAAATGGTATTATTCTTACTAGAATCAATAATGTTTTATAAAAATAATCTCTTATTTCCATAACTTTAAAACTTATTCTTAATATGTTGGTGTAATATTTTTGTAATAGATCTTTTTAAACTTTTTCTGAAGAAATATAAATATATCTTCATAAAAGATCGTTTTAAATTATTTGTTTCTTTTAGTATTCTTTCTTGTAGTAAAAAATACTTGCTTTTATACGCTTTACCTGACATTGTAAGTAACTTACAATTTTCTGTAGAAATAAAATCTAAAAGAGAATCAAACCATATAGAACAACTCTCTACTTGGTAAGTATGTGGATTATTTCTTACAACTTCTATCATATACAACTGATCATCATCTGCCATTCCTTTACTTGCAAATGATAAAATAGACGATCTTATTTGAGATGAATATATTCTCCAAGACTCACAAGAACCATACATTAAACAACCAACATATACAACACTCATATCGTAATAAATTTGTGCCAATGATTTATTTGTATCATTACTAATTTTATATATAACTAACTTATTTTTATCATATAGCTTTTTAAAATTTAAATAAAAATTAAATTGATCTTCATTTGTAAAAACATCTCCTTTATGATTAAAACCAAAATCAATCCATATAATATTTGATGTACTTACTAAATTATCTTGTATTGCTTTATCTACAATAAATGATTTTAAATTTGTAACATAACAATATTTAAAAGATGTTGCTTCAGGATTTTCCTTACTAGTATTTCTCCAAGTTTGAGGATATTTTTCAAAAGTTTCTTTAAATACATTATAAAGCTCTGGATCTACATCTTCTAAATTACAAGTTATTACAATAGTTTTATCTAACAGTCCTTTTTCTTGTCTAATTTTTAAAACTTCATCTTTAAATTCTGGCTGTGTATATACAACTAAATTATTTTTTATACCTGCCCAAAATTTAAAGTAATTAAAATACTCAATATTCTTTCTAGTAAAATCTTTAAACTCAGAACGACCAATATCAAAAAAAGCTGTAACTATAGTTAAATCACTAGTATCTTGTTCTTGTTGCATATTTTCCTACTATCTTTCCCTTACTTATTTAAATACTCAATTGCTTTAGCAGCAGCTTCTTGCTCAGCTTTTCGTCTTGAAGTACCTACTCCATTAAAAGAAATATTGTAATCTGACAAGCTAACTGATACATAAAAGGTTTGATTATTATCACTGCCAGTAATCTTATCTACATTATAAACAGGTAACTGTTTTTTAACAGCCTGCAACATTTCCTGAAGAGTTGATTTTGGATCTTTTTGATTAACTTTTGGGTTTATATCTTTAAGACGGCTTTCAAACCATCTTAAAACAACTTCTTTAACTAAGGCATAGTTCTCATTTGAATCTAAAAACATAGCGGCAATAATAGATTCAACAGCATCAGCAAGTATTGAATCTCTTTGTGAACCACCTGTTTTCATTTCACCTAAACCTAACCTTAAATGTTCATTAAGCTTAAACTCTCTTGCTATTTGAGCTAAAGTTGTTTCACGTACTAAAGATGATCTCATACGAGTAAGATCACCTTCTGGATTATTAGGGAAAAGCTCATAAAGTTTTCTTGCTATGATCATACCTAAAATTGAGTCACCTAAAAACTCTAGACGCTCGTTATGCTTTGCATCATAGCTTCTATGAGTTAATGCAAGCTCTAATAAGCTTAGATCACTAAAAGCATAACCTATAGTAAGCTCAAGATTATTTAATTTGTAAAGCTTTGCATCACTCATAATTTCACCTTAATTAATCTATACCACCTAGTCTTTCAAATCTAAAAGTTGGAAGCCAAGCTGGTAAAGAATCATCCTTTGCTCTATCACCTAAAGACATCCAAATACCAATAGTTTTACCTACAATAGCATCCTTGGAGACAAAACCCCAAAATCTGCTATCTCGACTATTATCCCTATTATCACCCATTACAAAATAGTGATCTTTTGGTACCTTCCATGTAGCAACACCTAAACCTTCTTGCTTATAATAATATGCATAGGGCTCTGCTATATTAGGATTAATTAAAATATTATGTGCTACTTCACCTAATTGCTCTTTATATTCAAAACTTTTTGAATTAAGACCAAAAGCATCCTCTAGTGCATACTCACCTACAAGCTCTTTTGCTACAGGTTCAAAACTACCACAATCATTGCCATTACAAGCCTTTTTAATATAAATAGTTTTATTATAGTAATAAACCTCATCTCCAGGTAAACCTACAATACGCTTAATAAAGTCGACACTAGGATCTTCTGGATATTTAAATACTATAACATCTCCTCTTTTTGGCTCCTCAGTTTCAATAATATAATTGCCTGTAAGTGGATTTTTAATACCATAATTCCACTTAGTTACAGCAATATAGTCACCATCTAATAATGTTGGCATCATTGAACCTGATGGTATTTTAAAAGGCTCTATAATAAAAGATCTAAACACAAAGACAAATAAAATTATAGGAAATAATGATCCTAATTGTCCTAAAAAACCTGAAGGTTCTTTAAGTTTTTTTACTTCCTTTGAAGATAGATTAGGAGCAGCTGCTATAGCTGCTTTATAGTTAGCTAATCTAGTTTTACGTTTAAACATAAAATCATAGGCATACAAAATACCTGTGACTATAGTAGCTACTACTAGTATTAAAGTTAAACCACTCATGTAACTTACTCTTTACCAACCTTTAAAATAGCTAAGAAAGCTTCTTGAGGCACTTCAACCTTACCTAATTGCTTCATACGTTTTTTACCAGCTTTTTGTTTTTCTAAGAGCTTACGTTTTCTTGTGATATCACCACCATAGCACTTAGCTAAAACATCTTTACGTAAGGCTTTAACTGTACATCTAGCAATAATTTGAGCACCAATTGCTGCTTGAATAGCAATATCAAACATTTGTCTAGGAATAAGCTCTTTCATTTTCTCAACTAAAGCACGACCTCGAGTTTGAGCAACTGATCTATGTAAAATCACAGCTAAAGCATCAACTCTCTCACCTGCAATTAAAATATCTAGACGAATTAAATCACCTGCTTCAAAACGTTTAAAGCCATAATCAAGTGAAGCATAACCACGTGAAACTGATTTTAATCTATCAAAGAAATCTAAAACTACCTCTGACATTGGAATTTCATATGTTAAAGCTACTTGATCACCATGATATACCATAGCTGTTTGTACACCACGCTTTTCTTGACATAAAGTCATTACAGGACCTACATAATCAGAAGGCATAAGCATTCTACATTCTGCAATAGGCTCTCTAATTTGAGAAATATTACTTACAGGAGGCAAAGCTGATGGACTATCAATATGAATTACATCACCTGAGGTTAAAGCCACTTCATAAATTACTGTAGGTGCTGTTGTAATTAAATTTAAATTATACTCACGCTCTAAACGCTCTTGTATAATTTCCATATGCAGCATACCTAAAAAGCCACATCTAAAACCAAAGCCTAAAGCTTTTGAGTTTTCTGGCTCAAAGAATAATGAAGCATCATTTAAAGATAGTTTATCTAAGGCATCTCTAAAAGCATTGTAATCGTCAGTATCTACAGGGAACATACCTGCATATACTTGAGGCTTAGCTTTATGGAAACCAGGAAGAGCCTCTAAGGAACCATTTTTTGCATGAGTAATGGTATCACCAACAGGTGCACCATGAATGGTTTTGATACCACAAATTACCCAACCTACTTCACCACAATTTAAAACATTAACATCCACACGTTTTGGAGTTGAGATACCTAAACGCTCAACATCCCAAGTTTGACCTGTGGACATAACTTTAATCTTATCACCCTTTTTTAAGGTTCCATTTTTTACTCTAACTAAGGAGACTACACCTAAATAATCATCAAAATATGAATCAATAATTAATGCCTGCAATGGTGCATTAGGATCACCCTCTGGTGGCTTGATAGAATGAACTAAACGCTCAAGTACATCAATCACACCAAGACCAGTTTTGGCACTGCAAGTACAAGCATCTTGAGCATCTAAGCCAATAATATCTTCAATTTCATTGATTACACGTACAGGATCAGCTGCTGGTAAGTCAATTTTATTTAAAACAGGAATTACCTCAAGATTTAAATCAATAGCTTGATAGCAATTAGCTAAAGTTTGAGCCTCTACACCTTGACCTGCATCTACAACTAATAAAGCACCTTCACAAGCAAATAATGAGCGTGATACTTCATATGAAAAGTCTACGTGTCCTGGAGTATCAATAAAATTTAGCTCATAAGTATTACCATCTTTGGCTTTATATTTTAAGGTCACTGCTTGAGCCTTAATTGTAATGCCACGCTCACGCTCAATATCCATTGAGTCTAAAACTTGAGATTGCATTTCACGCTCACTTAAGCCACCACATTCTTGAATAAATCTATCTGATAATGTAGATTTACCATGGTCAATATGAGCAATAATAGAAAAATTTCTAACTAAACTTTGATTATAAGATGATTGCATGCTTTACCTTAAAATATTTTTGTACATAATGTAAATTGCTTATTTTAACAAAAATAAAAGGTAAAATCATAATTTAGATAAAACAAACTCAGCAAGCTCAGGAGGAATATCTCCAACTACAGCATATTCTGCATTTTTAAAAATTTTTCTAAATACAATCACAGTGCCTTTATTTGCAAATGGGAAAAAATTAGTACTAGCCTGTGTCTTATACACTCTAAATGAGCTTAAACCATCACTATAAGATTGGTAATAAACATTATTTTCAAGTGTACCTGCATCTACTAATTTAAAAAAGCTTGGAATATTTAACTCAGCTAATTGTTTAACATTTGATAAATCTGTTGTTTTATCAGTTGTTTTATAATTATCAAAAAGCTCATCTTTAATTGGAAAATCAATATATTTAATTAATTTAGTATCTAAACTTGTTATTTTAGATATGATATTTCCTGTGTAAGGACTTAAAGTAATAAGCTCAATAGGCAATGAGGTTTCATCATCTTTTGCTATTACATAAATATAACGCTTACCATCTTGTGGTGTTAATTTTAATAAACTTGCTTTTTGTCCTGCAATTCTAGTTCTACCAGCTATAACACAAGAGTAACCTTCAATTTTAGTACTAGGATCAAAAAGTTTATCCCAAATATGAGTACTATGCCAACTTAAAGATCCAGTGTAATTTCTATCAGTATTATAATCAAAACCAACTAAATCTCGTAAAGCATAACCTTGAAACTCACCTGTAAGCTGCTCCCATATAACATAACTTCTATTGTTAATATTTGCTTTGAGCATTAAATAAGGATTAACACCTAAACCATCTGATACAATGGTTTTCATTTGTACTTTATTTTGATCTAAAGTATTTCTTAGGCTATTAAATTCATATAAACAATAATTTTCTTGGGCATTTGCTGAAAATAAAAAAGCAAGCGCACATAAAGCACTTGCTGTAAAAAATCTTTTAATACTAAACATATACCTTAGTTCTTTGCTGTATCTAATAAATAACCTTTTAAATAATTATTAATTTTTTCAAGCTCTTGCTCTTGTTTTTGTCTTAACTCTTCTTTATTGATAGCTTGATTATTAGCATTAGACTGTGTAGCCTGAATGTCATTAAATCTTATAACATTATCATGCATAGGATTTGTTTGATAGCTAGCAAGATTAGCACTTGAAACATTATGCACAAGGTTATTAGCAGCAGGCTCTAAAATAGTAGCATCTGATGCATTATAAATTTGGAAGCCTATTACCGTAACAGCAGCAACAGCAGCTGCTATTGCAAGCTGTGATAGATATAAACTGCTCTTTTTGATAAATGGCACAATCTTAAAGAGTGTTTCATCATTTGCAGCAGAGGTTTGTGTGTCTTGTTTTATAGACTTAGCTGTTACTTGCTCTTGTTTAATATCAATATTTTCAATTTGGGCAGCAACCTTATCTACAAAAGATAAATCAATTTTAGGAGCAAGCTCATTGCGCATACTAGCTCCTATAAGTGACCAATTCTGCAGATGAGTTTGATCTTGCTTTGATAAAAGCTTTAGATCATCAGCTGATATATCCTCTCCATCAAAGATAGCTGACAGCTTATTTAAACCTTCAACATCTTGCTTTGAGTCTATCATCATTAATTCTCCACCTTATATTTTTGCCATTTGTTCTTCTATATATTGTCTTGCTCTAAAGATACGCGAGCGTACTGTACCTATTGGTATTTGCATAGCAAGAGCAATATCTTCATAAGACATGCCTTCAATTTCTCTTAAACTTAAAGCCTGTCTTTGATCTTCTGGTAATTCCTGTAAGGCTTTAAAAATAACCTTTTGCAACTCATCTGATTCAATTAATTTATCAGGCGAGTCATGTGTAGTTAATACACCATGACTATCTTGAGATTCAAACTCTGGAGCATCAACATCAAGATTGTACCTATGTTTACTGTTACTCTCTAAAAATGTTTTTGCTGTATTTACGACTATTCTATATAGCCATGTGTAAAAAGAGCTCTCACCTCTAAAATTACCTATAGATCTATAAGCTTTTACAAAAGCCTCTTGTGCAATATCATTTGCATCAAAGTGGTTATTTACAAACTTTAAAGCAACATCAAAAACCTTGTGCTGATATCTTATAACAAGGATGTTATATGCTTGCTTATTGCCCTCCTGTACTAGTTTTACTAACACATCATCAGAGCTTGTATGTATATTCTCCTGATTTGGGCTCATTCTATTTTCCAATAACCATTCAATATAATAGACAAATTAATATCTAAAAAGTTCCAAAAAAGATCAAAAAGCTAATTATAATAATTTTATGGTCTAAATTGTACCTTATTATTAAATCAAGTTGTAAAATCAAATTAAAGTTTTATCATTTTATCATTTTTGGTTATTTATTATGACACATACAACAGATTGCTTAATTATAGGAAGTGGTGCAGCAGGACTAACACTCGCACTGGGGCTTGCTCAAAAGGCAAAGGTTATCGTTTTATCTAAAAGTGATGTTTGTGCTGGATCTACATTTTATGCACAAGGTGGCATTGCTGGCGTATACAATATAAAAGACGATCAAGATTCAATAGAAGCACATATCAAAGATACTTGTATTGCAGGTGCTAATCTTTGTGAGTTAAGCTCTGTACGTTTTGTAGCACAAAATGCTAAAAACTCCATACAGTGGTTAATTGATATGGGTGTTCCTTTTGATACAAAAGAAGAAGATACACAAAAAGAACAATCTCCTTATCATCTTCATCGTGAAGGTGGTCACTCACATAGAAGAATTTTCCACTCAGAAGATCATACAGGTAGATCTATTCAAGAAACTCTAGTACAAAGAGCTAGAGAAAATCCAAATATTACAATCCTTGAAAACTACAATGCTATTGACTTAATTACCACAACTAAATTACAAATGGCAGGTAATAAAGTATTAGGTGCCTATGTTTTAAATACTAAAACAGATAAAGTAGAAAAAATTGTAGCAAAATTTGTAGCTCTTTGTACTGGTGGTGCTTCAAAGGTATATCAATATACATGTAATCCTGAAGTAAGCTCAGGAGATGGCATTGCTATGGCTTGGAGAGCAGGCTGTCGTGTTGCCAATATGGAATTTAACCAATTCCATCCTACTACTCTATACTCAGAGCTTGATAGAAACTTCTTATTAACAGAAGCTTTACGTGGTGAAGGAGCTTATCTTGTAAGAAAAGATGGTACAAGATTTATGCAAGATTATGATGAGCGTATGGAACTTGCTCCTCGTGATATTGTTGCCCGTGCTATCGATCATGAAATGAAAAAAACAGGTAGTGATTGTATGTATCTTAGCATCTGCCATAAAGATGCTGAATTTATTAAAAAGCACTTCCCAACTATATATGAAAGATGCTTAAAGATTGGTCTTGATATAACAAAAGAGCCTATACCTATAGTACCAGCAGCACACTTTACTTGTGGTGGTGTAATGGTTGATAAAAAAGCACATACCGATATTCAAGATCTCTATGCTATAGGTGAGGTTGCCTATACAGGTTTACATGGAGCAAATCGTCTTGCATCAAACTCATTGCTTGAGTGTGTAGTTTATGGACATGCTGCAGCTGTTGATATCTTATCAAGATTAGATTGTACCGATCTTTACGATCCAAATGAAATACCAGATTGGGATGAAAGCCAAGTAACAAACTCTGATGAAGAAGTTATTATTACCCACAACTGGCATGAATTAAGACTAACTATGTGGGATTATGTTGGTATTGTCAGAACTAATAAACGTCTTGAACGTGCTATGCACAGAATTGAACTACTGAAGAAAGAAGTACATGAATACTACTCTAACTTTAAAGTAAGTCGTAATTTACTTGAGCTTAGAAATTTACTTACCGTATCAGAACTTATTGTTCGCTGTGCGATGATGCGTCATGAGTCTGTTGGTCTGCATTATAGTCTTGATTATCCAAATAAATTAGAACATAGTGGTCCAACTATATTAAAACCATGTATTTAATTTTATTTCTCTTAATAAATTAATTTACCAAAATAGCACTAGGCAATAGCCCTAGTGCTATTTTAATTAACCATTATGTTTACTTTTAATCATATTAATAGCTTTAATTAAAAGTGTACTTTCTTTTTCATATACACATTGAGATAAATATAAAGCATCTTTAGTGTAGTCTACTTTTACTTTTTCACTAGCAATAACTTTACCTGTATCAACACCTGTATCTACATAATGTACGCTACAACCAGAATACTTTTCCTTATTTGCCATTACTGCTTTATGAACATTAAGGCCATACATACCCTCACCACCATATTTAGGCAATAGTGAAGGGTGAATATTTATAATTTTACCTTTCCATTTTTCACAAAATGCTTCATCTAATATAGATAAATATCCTGCTAAAACAATTAAATTAGTATCATCATCAACAGCAGACATTATATCTTGATTAAAGCTTGAGCTTTTTCTATCTAAAAGCACACAATCTATATTACGTTTTTTAGCTTTTTGTACAGCTAAACAATCTCTATCAACAATAAGTTTAGTGATTACATACTTATTTTGTATTTGAGCCTTTGCTAAATTATCAAAATTACCACCTCGACCAGAAGCAAAAACAACAATCTTAAAATCATTACTCATAATAAAACTCAACTATAAAATAAAAATTACATCTTAATTTAGTTAGTGTAAAACTTATTTGTGCTTAAAAAAGAAATGTAGTAAAAATTATCAAAACAAACTACACTTATGTGGATAATACCTTGCATCATTACAATTATTAATTTTTAAAATTGAGTTAAAGCTAAGGCCTAAGTAACTTTAGCTGCTTTTTAAAGTGTTTTTAACAAAAGACTTCTAAATTTTGCTCTCTAATTTTATATAAAAAATAATTAAATATTATTAGCTATAATATAGCTAATAATATAAATATACTAATTATAATATAAAGTTAGTGTAAAAGCTATCAAGGGGTTAATAGTCACCAATTACCTAAAAAGTGTTCTATTTATTAAACTTATTGTAATAACCTTTTTAAATCATAATTGACATATAGCTTATTTCTAGTAATGAACTCAGGGCAAAATAAAAGTTTTTTGTCTACCAATGAGTTTAAAGCCCTTCGGGCTGTAATAATGTTGATATTTTCAGTTTCAGATAATTTTTTTGCTGTTATATAAGTATTAGCAAATGTAGAGATCCAAGCAATTTTTTCATTATGACTATAACAGCTTTGAATGCCTTTTTTAGCTAAGCTCTGAATACTCCTAATTTTATCTAGTAAGTATACACTCATTCTATCAGTACTATCTAAAAAGAAAGATAGCCACGTAAACCAATCAGGATTATCTCCTCTTACACCATTTAAGAAATCATAGTAGCGAAGTCTTTCTTTTTCTAACTCTTCACTTACTAAAAAAACAGGCTCATCTATAATACCAAGTTTAACAGCCATTAAAGCTATTAAAATACGTCCTAATCTACCATTTCCATCTAAGAAAGGATGTATTGATTCAAATTGTGCATGCATCACCGCAAGCTTTAAAATTGGATGTGCATGTTCATTAATTACAAACACACCATCTTGGTGCTTATTAAAACTACTATGATATTCACCATTTACATAAAATTCTAAGTTTTCCATATAAGATGCTATTTGATTTGCAGGAACTGGTATATATACAGCATGCTCTATTTTTGAATCAGGTCCTATAAAATTTTGAATCTTTCTAAACTCACCTTTTGAGCTACTAGTGCCTTTTGCATTATTCATCAAAATACTATGCAATTTGGTAATTAGACGTGTTGAAAATGGCATACCATCATCTTTTATTAGTCTAAATCCTTCATTTAAAGCCAATTGATAATTTATTACCTCTTGTCGCTCAAATTGCCTACGTTTGTCGTACTGCATATCAATCATATCTGAAAATGTTACTTGAGTACCTTCTATTCTAGTTGATTGAACAGATTCAGCTAAAAATAACAAGGATAATAAATGATTACCTACAAGAGAATATTTCAATTCACTTTTTAACTCACCTATTACATTTACAATATTAGTAATCTTAGATAATAGCTCTATCCCTTGACTATAAGAAACAGCGGGAGGCAACATATTTAAACCTTGTTTTGCCATTTGATATACCTTAAATTAAAATCAATATATGGTACATTATATCCGAAACTCGGCAATTAAAGTTATTTTAATCATGACTACTCCTACTATTTATTTGATTGTTTTGTTGATGGGAGTATTCTTTAAATTCTATCAAGCTTTGATAGTACATATTGTAATACCTTGCATCATAAAACATCACATATTGTTTACCTAAATATTGTAAAAATCCCTGTAAAAACAACATCTCATTGATGTTTACTGACATTACACTTCCATTTGCTTACATTAAGATTTTATCTATTTTACATTAATAATTGTCTTTTGCCGAGTTTCGGTTATATATCTTATATAAATAAAAATGAATTATTAAGATATATTTTATTAAAATTTTATGCTTATAGTTAAAAAGAACCTACACTTAGTCATGGTATATTCTTAAAA
>CALXNP010000029.1 GCA_944389785.1 uncultured Anaerobiospirillum sp. | reverse complement strand
GTTATGAAAACAAATTTGGATACAAGACCTGTTTATGTATGGACAGCTGATAGAATAAGAGGACATTTTTTAATATGCTATTTAGCATTAGTACTTGAAAGATTATCCTATTATAAAGTAAGACAAGCTGGTATTAATATATCAAATCATAAAGTTATTGAGGCTTTAAGCAGAGCATCAATGAGTGTTATTAAGCTAGCAAGTACTAATGATGAAGTTTTTATTAGAAATGGTGTTAGTATGAGCTCAAATAAAAATGATGAAGAGGCTACTTTACTTAATAATTTATTGAGTGTTGTACAGATAGAAAATATTTCTTGTTTTGAAACAATTGATACTTTACATAAAAAATTTAAAATAAGACTAAAGATATTATAAGCTTTTCGCGTATGAAAAATGCTGTATAAAATTTAGCTAAAAAGCTTATAAACAGAGGGTTCTTAACACTTTTTGTACTCTAAAGTCGGGAAAAAATCCTAATTTATTTTCAAAACTCACCTCTATAAATTAACAAAAATAATAAATTAAGCTAAAAAATGACTTTATAAAAAATACCCCCCAAGATAATTTACTAATCTTGGGGGTTATATCTAAAAGTTATTTAAGTTATTAATCATCAAGCTCTTGAGCTATAGGCTGCCATGATATTGGCTTATTTTTTGATTCAGCAAAAGCTAGATACACAAAAGCAAGACCGCAAATAGTGTAAGCAAATGTTACAGGGAAATTGGCATTTATAGCTAAAGATGTACCATGAATAAAGCCAAAGAATGATAATGCTGCAGCAATAAATGAGTACACTGCAGCCCAGTTAAAGGCTCTTTCCATAATAAACACAGTGATGGCACCAATCATTAAACCAGCTAAAATAGCACCACCACCGCCAATAGCAATACCATTGTATAGTACACCTGAATTTGCCATAGCTGCCATAACATTATCAGGTATAGCATTAGACATTACGCCAGCAGCTCCTAATGCACCATCAATTTGAGTCTTTGCCCACTCTGTAACACTTGGAATAATAGCCAAAATAACAGCTGGAGCATGACGTCTTGGACAAGCTTGGAAAGCTTGAGCACCAATAACTAAACCTATAAATAATAAAATAGGAACAATAGCTACAAGTGGAATAAGTGCAAGTAATAATGAAGTAATGCCTAAGAAACATAATATTGACATTACAATACCTGTTGCCAATGAATAGCCAATACGACCACCCATTGCTTTCCAACCTAAATGACCAATATATACTGCAGGAGGGAATGGAGAACCTAGCATAGCACCAACAATAGCACCAATACCATCAGCTGCCATAACTGTACGCAAATTATACTTATCACCAGCTACACTTGCAGACTCTACATTATTTAAAATTTCTGTAAAATTTAAAATACCTAAAGGTATAGCTGTAATTAAAAGAGGTCCTATTAAATCAGCTGGAACATCAAATACATCAAACATAATGCTTGGTAGGTACAAAGAAAAATGATTGCTAGCTTCTTCTACCATGGTTGTAGACATTATGTTGCTATACCCCATAGCTGTAGCACCCCAAGCTAGTATAGAGCCTATAATTACAATAGCCATACCACCTGGTATATTAAATGGTAACTTAATACCACCAACCCAATTGATTAAAATCAGCATAAAGCAAATTAAACCAATCCAAGCTGTTTCAAAAATTTGAAAATAAGGTCGCAGTGCAATAAAGGCAAGACCAACACCAGCAAGTGATCCTAGCATAGCAGCACGAGGTGTATATTTTCTAATAGTAGGTCCTATAATAACACCTAGTAATACTATCAGACCAATAAGCATACACCAAATCAAGCCTAGCTTATAAGCAAGTAGCCAATCATTATATAAAAGCACTGTAGGCAGCATAATCACAAATACCACAATAAAAATATGTGGAACTGATGGACCATATGGCATAGCTGTTACATCGCTTCTATTTTCCTTTTTAGCAAGTTTATAAGCCATGTATGCATAAACTAAATTACCAAGAGGAAAGGCTATACCCATAGCAGGTAAAATCTGCGAATACACAGTCTCACTTGGTATGTTAACTACATATAAACACAAGCCAGTAATAACGATGGTATTAACTAATACATTGGTAAATAAACCAAAAAAAGCATTAATATCACCAGCTACCCATAGCTTAATATTATTGTTACTCATAAATTAAGCTCCTTATTATATTGTTTTAATATAATTACGCCAACCTTTATAAGAAGTGATTTCTTTTTGTCCTTTAAGTACAAAATTTTCACCTAAAACACCAAGAACATAACTACCATCTTGTAGCTCAACTTTACCAATGCAAAGACCAGCTGGCTCCTTACTTAAGATAGAAATTAAACCTTCTTGTGGTACTTCCCAAACCTCAAGCTCAATTTCTTCACCTAACTCATCATCCCTTATCATAGCTGGATTATTGTCATTAATTGACCATAAACGATAAGCTTTTGATGTTTTATCCTCACGTAAAAAAGTAGCCTTAGCATCTAGCATATTTTGATTTAGCTCAAGCCCACGCATAAGTGTGCCATTTACTGCTAATAATAAATTTGCCATTTTTTTTACCTCTTAAAAGTAGTACCACTGCCATGTAATATGGCATTATCAAAATCATCTATAGAACAAATAATACCCTTGCCATCAACTTCTGTTACATAGTCTAAAATAGCTTCAATCTTTGGCAACATAGAACCTTTAGCAAACTGTCCTTGCTCTATGTACTCTTTAGCTTGTGAAATATTAATTTCGTCAAGAGTTTCTTGATTTTCTTTACCAAAGTTAATACATACTTTAGGCACTGATGTAGGTATTACTAAATAATCACAAGATAATTGTCTTGCAAGTAAACTTGATGTTCTATCCTTGTCAACTACAGCACCAACACCACTATAGTCCCCATTTTCATCCTTAATTACAGGCACACCGCCACCACCACAACATATTACAATAAAACCCTCTTTATGTAATTTACGTATAGTTGGTTCTTCTATAACCTCTAAAGGAGAAGGAGATGCTACAGCACGTCTTAATCCATGAGTATCTTGGATGAAGTTCCAATTATATTGCTCTTTATATTTAGCAATCAACCCATCTTCAAGATAAGGACCTACAGGTTTATCTTGATGTAAAAAAGCACTATCATCTTTATCTACAAGAACTCTAGTCATAAGACACATAGCCTTATGTTTTAGATTACACTTTTGTAACTCATTATCCAAAGCGTTAACAAACATATAACCAATAACACCTTGAGTATCAGCTACAGCATAGTCAAAAGGTAAAACAGGTACCTTATCTTGAGCAAGATTTGATCTATACAAAGCATAGCCTACTTGTGGACCATTACCATGAGTAATGATCACATCTATGCCATGTTTTATCAAATTTACTATTTTTTTAGCTGTTTTTGCTATGGTCTGATATTGCCCACTTAAGGAGCCATCAAAAGGATCCTTAAGTAAGGCATTACCGCCTATAGCTATTAAAGCACAAGGCATAAATATTACTCCTCTTTAAAATCACGCAAAGCATTGATAAAGCAATCAAGCGGAGCATTAGTGATACCAGCACCAATTTGGCCTACACCTGCTTGTTTATGAGCAATACCTGTATTAATAATAGGTAGAACATTTCTATCTAAAACTTTTAATATATCAATACAACAAGCACTGCCTGCAAAGTTTAAAGCAGGTAAATTAAAAGAAGGATGTTCTTTTAAGCAAATCTCTTGCATATTAATAGAATTTTGCACAGCATCTTGTGTAGTACCACCAACAAATTTAACAATAGCTGGTGCTGCTGCCATAGCAAAACCACCAATACCAGCAGTTTCAGTAATTGCACTATCACCTAGATCTGGGTTAGCATCAGCCTCACTAAAGCCAGGGAAATATAAACCCTTAATGAAATTAGCAGGAGCTTGATACCATTTATCTGCCAAACCTGATACTCTAATACCAAAATTTACGCCATTTCTAGCCATAGCTACTACCATTGTAGAATTTTTTACATTAGCAGCAGCATCTAGCATACACTTACAAGCAGCCATTGAGATATTTAAGAAGAAGTGATCATTTGCACTTATAAATTCTAAAGCTTTATCTCCATCTTTTACACGAGCAAGTTTAGGTGCTAAAATTTTAAGCAATAGACCAGTGGCAGCTGCATTACGATTGTGGCACTCATCACCCATACTTAAAGCTTGAGCAATTAATGGCTTAATTTCAATACTGCCACATAGCTTTAAAGCTTCCTTTAAAGCTACATATAGTACATCTCTCATGAAGTTTAATCTATCAATAACCTCACTGCCATTAGCACCAAAACGTAAAACTTTTCCTAAACCTTCATTGAAATTAGAGTAGCTGACATTACCATACTCTTTATTCTTTACAATGAAAACAGGCATAGAAGGACTTATAATACCAGCCATAGGTCCTACACATGAATGATGGTGACAAGCATCAGTTACAACTTCACCTTTTTTTACAAGCTCAAAGGCTGCATCTACATCACTTGCCCAACCCTCATAAACAATAGCACCACAAATAGCACCTTGCATTGGACCACACATATCCTCAAAAGCAATAGGAGGACCTGAGTGTAAAATACGCTTAGTATTCTGTAATCCTTCAATAACCTCAGATGCTATAGCAACACCTTCTAAACAAGGATTAGAGTTTAAATAGCGCTCTGCTGCTATTTCATTTGCTTGTTTTACCTTTTCACTCTGCATAAGCTTTGCTAAAGCTAAAGCATCTTCTTGATTAGCATTGCAAGTTGGTGCAAAATCCACCTCGCAAACACTAACTTGCTCTTGTTGTAAATTAGTAGCAAAGTCATGTAAACCACTGCTTATAACCTTAAGCTCTTGTGAAAATAAATTATTCATGATCATGCTCCTAGCTATAGTAAACTTAATGCAGTCATTACAGCTTGTTCATTGCTTGTAGCGACTTTAACATTGACTTGTGACAATCTATTAATAATATCTTCTCTATTTTGTATATCTAAATCTGTACCACAAACATTACATACAAAATTAAGATCAGATCTTGTATTTGATTTAATTATTTCAACTAGATCATCAATTGGATTTAAACTTGCACCATAGCCTAAGACCACGTCAAATAAAATCACTGCAGTTTTTTCATTCTCCATTTGTTTTTTAATCATAGCATTACGCTCAAATGGATCTATCATAGGATGTGGTCTACCATTAGTAAATTCATCATCACCCATATCAAAAAAAGCGTGCATATCATGATCATTGCCATCATACTTACAAGCATTATCAATTGGCACATTAGAAACTATCTTTAAATTAGCTTTAAGAGCAAGATTTTGTGCTTCAGCACAGAATGTACCGCCACAATAAATAGCTTTTAATAATCTATCTGTACTTACATTAATTTGCTCTTTATCTTGAACGCTGATTTTACGTCCCTGATTTAAATCACAAGCGACTTTAGCTGTTTCAAGTAGAGATCTAGTAAAGTAAATATTATTTTCTTGATAAAAATCATTGTTACCAACAAAATGTACTACAACATCTTTTTTGACTTGCTTTAATCTCTCTATTACCTTAGCAGCAATTGATTTTGCAGGAGGCTTACTTATTACAACAATAGTTTTGGTTTTTTCATCTTGTTCTAAAAGATCTATAGCATATAAAGTAGTTATAGCCCCTATCTTCTCATGTAAATCACGACCACCAGTACCAATTGCTTGTGAAATACCTGCACCTAAATTAGATATAGCACAAGTAACCTCTTGTGTACCAGTACCTGAGGCGCCTATAACACCAATTGAGCCTAAATTTACACGGTTAGCAAAAGCAAGAGGTTTACCATTTATAATAGCAGTACCACAATCTGGTCCCATAAGCAGTAAATCACGCTTTTTAGCCTCTTGCTTTAACATAAGCTCATCATCTTCACTAACATTGTCAGAGAAAATCATAACATTTAGATTTTGACCTAAAGCTTTTAAAGCCTCTGCTATTGCATAACGTCCTGCTACAGAGATCAGTGCTAAATTTGCATCATCAAGTTCTTCTTTTGCTTGAGCTATAGAACCTATATGGCGACTCTTTTTAGTGTTGTCAGTTGTAACCTTTGCAAAAAGCTTATCATCAACAAAAGCAATGATCTCATCAAAATTACTGTCATCTGCAAGCTCACAAGCAATTAAAAGATCATTTGGGCTTTCTTTAAGATCTAAATTTAAACCAGAAGCTTGTGCTCTTTGTAAATTAGCTTCTGTTTGCATAGCAACAGTTGCATTTAGTACTCCTTCATAATTTAATAAGGCAGCACTAATTTGCATAAGACTTACAGAGTCTTTATATAAATTTTTATAACTTTTATACATTACGCCCATAATCTAATCCTCTAAAGCTTTGATTAAATCATTACTAGTGCAAACCCAGCCTATAATGGCACCTTGAGCTGTAATCATATCTAGAGTTGTTTGATAAAACTCTTTAAAATAAGAAGCTGTACAATCGCTAGGTACAACTAGCTCATAACCACGATCATTAGCAGCACGACAAGTAGTTTGTACACAAACTTCTGTAGTTACACCACAGACAATTAAACTTTTTATACCTTTATTTTGTAAAATTAGTTCAAGATCTGTTGCATAAAAAGCATCTTTACCTGGTTTATCTAAAACAATCTCACCCTCTTTTGGACGAAGCTCATCTATAAAATCATGACCATATTCACCACGTACTAAAATTCTGCCCATAGGACCCATCTCTCCAATAAAGGTCTTATTACCACGGGTAAGTTTAGCTTTTGGACAATCACTTAAATCAGCTCTATGTCCCTCACGAGTATGAATAATTAACATATTGTGCTTACGACAACATTCTAAAAGTTTTTGCAAATTAGGAATAATAGCTGACATTGGCTCTACATTATTACCTAATGCTTCTCCAAATCCACCTTTAAGAACAAAGTCTCTTTGCATATCAATAACAATTAAAGCTGTGCTTTGAGGATCAAAACTAAAACTAAATGGTTTGGCATTATCAATTACAGTCTGCATATTAACTCTCCTTTATTTGTGGTTGTTGACTTTAGTATAGTGCATTTAATAAGCTTTAAAACCAAATCTTTTTGTAGCTAAAACAAAAAGTTTTTCAGATGATATTCAGTAAAAAAATGTGCTTAAAATCACATTTTTATGATTTTTATAAAATTATAAAAATATTGTTTTACTAATTGTTTAAGAAGTGTGCTGCTGATCACTTTAAATGCAAATAATTAATTAAAAATAAGTTAGTTTAAACTATATTTAGAGTAGTACAGTTAATTAGTAAAAAACTTTATTTTTAACTTCGTACTTGTTAGAATCATGGACTATTACCATAGTGGCTATTATATGGAAATGAATCATACTTTTTTAATATGTAATAATCTTGTAAATAAGTTTAAAAAACTTAAAGATGGTTACATAAATTTATGCATACACTCAACTTTTAATAATACTGTTAATCTATATGTAAATAAGCATAATAATGCTTACAATACTGAACATTTTGAGTATAGAACAAAAAGAATCATCGCTTTTAGTATTTTAAAAAATACCAAAACTTTAGCTCCTTTTTCTATAAATTTACAAAATCTAAATAATATTAATTTTCTAAATGTAGATTCTGTTACTCTAGAAAAAAATAAAAATTTTATTAACTTATTAATACATGAAGCAAATTTTTATACAAATTTTAAAATTAACTTAGATGAAAATATAATTGAACACAATGATAAAAGATATGATCTAATTATTAAGGACCTAAGTATCAAAAATAAGGATATGGGCTATATAGCAAATAAAAATGAAAGAAAAGTTTTTATTAATAATTTGAGTAAATATTTACAAGAATATTTAGAACAATGTACTGATGATTTTTGTATTTATAAAATCAATAAAAACAAATTAGATACTTATACTTGCAATCTTCTAGATGATATTTTTACACAAAAAAACTATCTTAAGCTTGATAATTTAGTAGGTTTAGGTAATGGCTTAACCCCTGCTGGAGATGATTTTATTTTAGGTTTAAAATGTTTTTATGATTATTTTAATAAATACATTATTGATGATGATCTAAGAGGACTGAAAGCAACTTTTAAAGGTATAAAAAACTCATTACATAAAACTAATGATATTAGCTCTGATATGTTACTTTTAGGATTTAATGGATTATATAATAGCTCTGCAATTGATTTGTTAAATTTAATTACTCAATATCAAAATGATTTAAATACAGACATAACAGAGCAGCTATATAATATTCAAAGCTATGGACATAGCTCATACTATGACTTTGTTTGTGGCTTTTATTTTGGCCTATATTATTTTTCTTGTGCTAAATTTATTAATACTAAAATACAAAAATAATTATACAGATAAATACAAATCTGCTAATAAGCTATTTTGTTTTTAATAACAAAATAGCTTATTAAACTTGCATAGCAGCATGAAAGGCTGAAGCAATAGCAACACCATTGCCTGATTTTTCAAAGCAAAAATCATAACCTGCTAAACCTCTGCCTATTATACGTACATTATCAAGCAAGAGATTTTTCCTATAATCAATAGGTCTTAAACTTTTATCTACCTCAATACCATAAGTTGCAAAAGGCTGAGGTTTTCCTGTAAATAAATAAGGATAAGACCAATCTTGCTGATTTTGTGGTACATTAATTTCTATGTTAAAAATAGGCTCATACATACGCCCTAATTTAGAAATTAAACCACCACCAAAAACACCGCCTGTTGCTAAAATAAACTCATCAGCTCTATAGGCTTTTTTTCTGCCTGCATAATAAGTATAAACCTCATTGCAATGTCTTCTTTGTACATCTGACTCAACAACCTTTGCTTTTTCTACAATATCAACACCTAAACGTGTTGCCTCATGTATTAATAAATTTTCTAATCTTAAGCCTGTTACTGATGGAGGAATTGCAGATACTTCTACGAAGTTAGAACTAAGTTCAATACTTAAAACATCAATTAAATCATAATTAGGTTCTTCACCTAATACAGGAGGCAATACAAATAAAGTATCCTCCTTAACATGAGGTTTTAATTGCTCTTTAAAATTTAAGTAACCTAAATTAGTTTCAAGTAATCTTGCAATATCTAAAGCACTTACATCTCTATATTCCACACCACTTTTAAGTGGTAAACCAATAGTTACACTTGAAACTTCCTTAGTATCTCCAAAAATCTTTTGTAAATTCTCACAAACTAGATTTGGGAAAAAATCCTTCAATAACTCAAAACCAACCACACAAATGTGTTTAGCTTGATTAAATAAACTAGTATCTATAGTTTTAGGCGTTAAACATGATGGTTTAAAAGTACCTATAGCTGTAGGTACTAATTGATTGCTATGTGCATCACCTAAATATTCATAATTGGCATTGTGAGTCAAAGCTAAAAAGGCTTTAACAGCAAGTTCCACATTTTTAACTCCAATTTTGGCATAAGGATGAGGTTCTTTTAAAGTTTTGATATGTGCTAAAGGATCTAAGACCAAATTACCATTAGCATCATAACCATATAAATCAATAATACCACCTGCTACGGTTAATGCTCCTGTACCATAAGAAAGCAATGTGGTTTCATAACCTTTTGTAGCACAAATACAAGAGGCAAATAAACCTGCAATGCCTCCACCAATAATAACAACCTTTTTATCCATTAACCTACAACCTTTATACACCAATTATTTACTAAAATAATATACTTAAACACCAATACTCTTTATAGCTGCTTTATAATTTAGGCTATCTTTAAATACATTAAAAATTAAGCTATTAAGATGCAATTTTAAATCTTACTTCTTAATATTGTACGCTTATATCTAGCTATTTTTAGCTTTTAAAATGAAAAATTATATCTAACTTTTAAAATCATGGTGATTGATATTTAAAGAGACCTCATAAATACCACGAGTAAGCTCTACATCTTTCATTTGATTACCATACATTACAGGTCTAATACCTTTCCATCTTGCTTCAAGAAAATCTTTAAATAACAATTGTGTATTATTTGTCCAGGCTTTACCTAATTTATGCACAGCACCTACAGCTCTATAAGTACAAAAAGTACCTTGACAAGTACCCATACCCAATCTTGTTCTGCGTCTAATATCTGAAATCGAATGAGTTGTACTCTCATTAGCTACAACTTCAATTTCAGCTCTAGTAACATTTTCACATTCACAGACCACTTCTGCTTTTTCTTTATCTTTTTCCATGCTATTTACTATTTGTAAAAAGCGTTTATTACCTTGTCGTGACATTGTAAGATCAAGAGCATAACTTGGAAAAATACGTCTGCCTCTTCTTTTTAAATATATATCGGTATCCTCAACTAAAGGCACCGTATCTGTAGTACACTTACTAAAATTACCCAGTCGAGGACATATTAAGTCACATACTTTTTGTGCCATTAAGCGATGAGTGGTAAATTTACCACCACATACAGAAATAAAACCCTCAAGACCATCACGCTGATGGTCAATGGCCACAAAATCACGACTAGTATTACGACCTGAATCTAAACCCTCAGAATATAATGGACGACAACCTGCAAACACACGTAAAATACGATAATCTTCTAAATCCTCAAAAGTTTCTTTACCTATTTGCAGCATTGATTTGACCTCTTCTTGAGAGGTTGTATTATCATCAGGATGAGTATCAATAGATGTAGTACCTAAAATAGTAGCAGTACCATGTGGTACAAAAATATCAGCATCAGATGGTTTATGTAATCTATGTATTACATTAGTACATAGTCTATGATTAAAAGTAATTAAACTTCCTTTTGATGGCTTAACACTCATATGCATATCAGCTAAAGCGGCTACTCGTCCACACCAAGGGCCTGCTGCTGAAATCAAATAATCACAAGCTATCTTTTTAATCTCATTGGTGTACTTATTAACTACAGTAACACCCTCAACCTTACCTTTTTTAGTATCAATACCAATAACTTCTGTATAGGTTAAAGTCTTAGCACCATATTGTGTAGCACTATCAAAAATTTGCCACAACATTCTAAAACTATCAATTGCAGCACCAGGGCACATATAAGCTGCTTGTATCTTGCGGCTTAATTTAGGCTCCATCTCAAATAATCTAGATAATTCAATAGGATCAGTGCTAATACCTGCCTTTTCACAAGCTTTTAACCAATTTTGCTCATATTCATCATCATCTTGAGGTGTTTTAATGAAAATACTTGAAATTGGTTCAACACAATGCTTACCTATTTTTCTTAAAATTTTATTTTCATTAATACACTCAACAGCAGCACTATGATCTTTTAAGGCATAGCGTGCTCCAGAATGCAATAAACCATGAAAGCGTGAACTTGTACCACAACCTAGATCACCTCTTTCAACTAATATTGCCTTAACTCCACGCATAGATAAATCTCGTAAAATTCCTGCACCAGTTGCACCACCACCTATAATTACAACTTGTGTAGATAACATAATTTACTCCTATATATCTTTATCTATGAGCAGCACTTTATTTTATAAGTCTATCTATAACCACTAAACATTATAACAATTAATATTATTTTCAAGCTACAATAAATAAAAAAAGAAGGTGTTTTTGCAAGCACCTTCTAATATATATGCAAGATTAGATTAATGTTGTAATTCTCTCATCATAGCTTTTTCATGTATGGTTACAATTAAAAGTAAAATTACAGATAATATAGAACCACCAATTAATAGATAGAAACCCCAATCCCAGCCAAATTTATCAACTGTTATACCAATTACAGCAGATGCGATAACAGAACCACCTAGATAACCAAATAAGCCTGTAAATCCAGCTGCAGTACCTGCTGCCTTTTTATGAGCAAGTTCTAAAGCATGTAAACCAATTAACATAACAGGACCATAAATTAAGAAGCCAATAAAGATCATGCAGAACATGTCTAATTGCTCACTGCCTGGAGGGGTAAGCCAAAATACTATTACAGCTATAGTAACTAAGATCATAAAGAATACGCCAGTTGCACCACGGTTACCCTTAAAGATCTTATCTGATACCCAACCACAGAATAATGTACCAGGAATACCAGCATACTCATATAAGAAATATGCCCAGCTTGAAGTATCGATGCCATGACCTTTAACCTCACTTAAATAAGCAGGTGACCAGTCTAAAACACCATATCTAATTAAGTAAACAAATACGTTAGCAATAGCAATTAACCATAAAGCTTTGTTTGGTAGAACATACTGCATAAAAATTTGTTTAGCACTTAATTCAACCTCTGACTTTTCATTATAATCATCAGGATAATCATTCTTATACTCTTCAACAGGAGGTAAACCACATGACTGAGGAGTATCACGCATCATAATGTAAGCAAAAATAGCTACAATAAAAGTACCAAGGGCTGGCATATAGAAAGCTGCATGCCAATCACCAAACATAGCCATACCAAGTAAGAATAATAATGGAGGCAAACCACCGCCTACGTTATGAGCACAGTTCCATACTGAAACAATACCACCACGCTCTTTCTTAGACCACCAGTGAACCATAGTACGACCGCATGGAGGCCAACCCATGCCTTGGAACCAACCACATGCAAACAAAAGCACAAACATAATAGCAATTGATGATGTAGCCCATGGTACTAAACCCATAAACATCATTACAGAGCCTGATAAAACAAGACCTAAAGCTAAAAATACTCTAGGATTTGATCTATCTGAAATAGAACCTGAAATAAATTTAGAAAAACCGTAAGCAATCGAAATTGCAGATAGAGCAAAACCTAAATCAGCTTTACTAAAACCTTCTTCTTGTAAATAAGGAATAGCTAATGCAAAATTTTTTCTTACAAGATAATAAGCTGCATAACCAAAAAAGATTCCAAAAAAGATTTGCCATCTTAATCTTTTATATGTTGGATCTATTTTATCTAATGGCAGTCTCTCAATATGTGGAGCTGGCTTTAAAAATCCTAACATTTTAATATCCTCATGCTTAAAAGCTGGCCTGTTTTTTTACAAGCCAACTTTAACTAACAAAGAAAAGTAAATTGACTGGTTGAATTATTAAAAAGTTGGACTTTAAAAAATATGATATACATCACATAAAATAGCGTATTTTTAGCATAAAAATAATACATATATATTTTATTACATTATTTATTATTAATGATTGCTATAATTTAATTTTCTTTTTTTTAAAATTTATTTAATTTTTAATTAGTTAATTATTTTCTAAAATTTAGTAATTTCTAGGCATTTTTAGTCATATTTATTAAAAAAATATCTATATGATTTCTTAATTTAACATCTTTTAGTTTTAGACCGTGATTTATATCACATATAAATTAATATTAAAAAAAATCGCTTAACGATAAAATAAGGAAAAAATCAATTTTAAGTAAATTTATTATAATAATTTTTACATACAATTTTAGTATTTTTGAATGTTTTTATCTTTTATTATTAAATTTTTGATCAAAATACTGAGCAATATTTATAAATTTAAATGTTTTTTTGTACAACTTTTTATTAATAACTTTAAAAAATACATTGCTATTTATAATCTAGTTACCATAAGGTTTATGATATAAATCACAATAGTCATATCTTGTTTAGATAATTTAAGATATTATTCTAATTTAGAATATATAATACTCGTGCCTTATACAATAAACCCAAAACTAACCTCAAAAGGTAAGATTATGCAGAAGCTCTTACTAAAATTTGCTTTATTAAGTGCCTCATTTATTTTAGTTACAGCCTATAGTATTTCTGTTTGCTTACCTGATTACACTAGAATTTTTAGTGACTATAGCAGCTCAGCTGTTGAGTTTTTAGTTACAGTTCATGCCTTTGCTATTGTTGCTGTTATGTTCGTTGCAAATCCTTTAGCTAATTTTTTAGGTAAGAAAAATATGATTATGCTAGGTCTTATTACTATAGCATTTTCTTCAATTCTAGCTTTTTATGCTAAAGAATACATGGTTATGCTATTTGCTAGAATCATATATGGTATAGGACTAGGTTTAATTAATGCTCTTGCAATCTCAATGATATCTGATTTTTTCAGTGGTAATGAATGTGCTACCTTATTGGGATTTAGAAATGCAACAGAAGGACTTGGACAAAGTGTATTAGTTGCAATAGCTGGCTTTATCTATATTAATATAGGCTATGATTATGTACCTTTAGTTTATCTTTGTACTATACCCATCTTAATTGTCTTCTTTTTATTTATACCAAATGATAAACGTAAAAATACTACTCCTGAAACAGTACAAGATATAGTAGAGGCAAACTATGCTAATACTCAAAGTCATACAAAAAATAGTCTGCCTTTTAATTCAAGCCTGCATTGTTTAATCTTATTTTTTACTGTAGCCATTTTTACAGGCTTTTTTGTCAAAATGTATGAAGTACTTGCAGTTAAAAATTTAAGTGACGCTAAAAGTGTTAGTATTATTTTAGCAACCATATCTTTAGCTACTATGTTAGGTGGTATTTTATTTGGACCTTTGTATATTAAGCTCAAATTTAACCTACTGCCACTTACCTATTTAGTTACAGCAGCAACTTGTGTGTTTATGTGTGTGTTTGACAACCTAAACCTTCTAATTATCGTGTTTGCTATTTATGGGGCTTGTTATACTATAGTCATTGTTTATATGTTTAATTTAATCCCTACTTTAGCTACAAATACCACCACTATTATTGTTACAGCAGCTATGATCATAGGCTGTAATATAGGAGCATTTATCTCTCCTTTAATATTTGTGGTATTAGGTAAATTAATTTCATCTGATATTATAATAAATATCTTAGCCTTTGCATGTATCTATGTAATTATTGCGTCTACGACTTTAGTATATAAGAGTAAATTTATACAAAAAGTGTAGTGATATAAACGCTCTTAAAAATTTACTCTTTGATGTTGGCAAATATACTATTAGATCAAATAAGTACATGCTAAAACTAATTTATAGTTTTACCTAAAAAATCTTTTGGTAATAATGTAAGACATAAAATAGGTATAAAAATAATTAGTCCTGCACAAGTAAAATATTTACTATACCTCCTTTTAAATAACTCAATATCTACAACGTATAACTGACTATTTAACAAAGGTAAAAAAATAAGAGTTACAGAAATAATACTTAAAAGTTTTGCAAGCTTTGTACTAATACCTACATCATTTAACCTTTGAGTTATTGCCGATGATAGCATATAAATATATATTAAAAGAGGTATTATATATATAAATATAAGATAAATTAATTGGTTATATTTATCTATATCATAAAGTTTAAATGTCCCTAAACCAATGAATAAGCAAATAGATAGTACCAAAAATATTACAAAAAAATGAAAAAAGACCAATCTGCTTATTTTATTAGAAAAGTTGGTAATATTATTCATCACATAACTAAAATCTACTAAAAAATTCATACTATACCTATAAACTCTAAAATCATAAAAAAGTATCCACCATAGCTTATTTTGCTATAAGCTTACCTTGAATAGGATCAATTCTATATTTATGTATGGTCCCATCTATTATTCTCTCAACAGTTTCACAAGCTATTTTGAGACTAACAGTAAACCATTCTTTTGGCTTATATTTTTTACCATTAGCATCAACAAGCTCAACATTTAATTTATGCTCACCTAAAAAAGCATGTATTAATCTTTCAAGCTTATGTGGATCAAAGTTATAACATCTATAACTAGCAACAATGGCAACTTCTCCCTCAAGATATGTTGGATCATGCTTACAATTTTTAATACGTTCTTCAATACTAGTAGTACAATAGCCAATTTTAACTAAATGAGAGCTTTGTACAAAATTCTGAATTTTACTATTAGTTGATAATGATTTTAAAATATATATATAACCAGTCAGTACATTAGAAGTATTATCTAATTTTAACTTAACTAAACTATCTTTTAACTCCTTTAAAAAATTTATACCTTTTGTTGTTTTAGCAATTACACGACTAGATGCTTTATCCCTACTACATTCACGACTTAATGAACTATCAAATGGTTTATTAATAAGCTCATTTTCATACACTATACTTATACGTCGCTGATTAGTGCCATGACCTGTTACAAAAGTTTGAACTTCCTCATCTACTACAATACGATGTATATTTTTAATTAATAAAACATCACCAATATTAAATTTCCAACTATTTTTTCTAATTGGAATATAATCTAAATCTTTACTTTTAATTAAAGAAAATAAATCATTAAAAAACTTTTCATACCTATAAAAATCTTTACAATTTTGTGCATACTCAATTTTACCATCTACTGAAGATGCTACTGTTTTATTGCTTGATTTAACCTCATTTGTATTAAAAATATCATGTGAAGATTTATCGTAATCTAAAAGACCAAAATCATCATCATTAAAAATATCATCTAAATCATCAAAGTCTGTAGCTGTACTTACTTGTATCGATTTATCATTATCAGCTTTTTTAGTAATATCATCTTGACCTAAAATCTTAAGACATTGTTCATATATATCCTTATGATTATCTTTTACTTCTTGAAAATCTAAACAAATAGCAAATTCACCAGGATCACTATCATCTGGCAAACGCTGATGCTCCCTTACAAAAGCTAATACTCTATCACTTGAACTAAGTTCACTAAAACTATCTTTTGAATCATTACCAGCAGCTTTTACATTAGCAAAAAGCCCTAAATCATCATCTGCAAAAATATCATCAATACTATCAGGGATAACATCTCCTTGTTTTATTAAAATAGACATATATTAATTATCCTCTTATGATTTTTTGCTCTTTTGTGTTCGTAAATAAGCTAAAACCTCAGCTAAACGCCTTTCATTGTCATCATAGCTATTAATATTAGGCTCACGACCATTATTATTACGTACAAACTCTTTAATCTTTGGCCATAAAACCCTAGCTTCCTCAACACTTACTTGAGCTCTTTGTGCAACAGCTAAGTCTTGTATTTTAAGTAAGGTACTAGCATCTACAACCTTTGATAAAAACTCATAAGCTCCATGAAATGGATTTATATCCATGATCAAATTTATATTAAACTCATCTAAATTAATAAAGCGCCCTTTATTCATTTCTACAAAATTAGAGCCCTCAGCAACAACAAAAGGAGATGATTGTTCATCATTTATATCTAAATCATCTTTAAAATATGAGTTTCCTTGAGAACTTGTATTTGATGCTTTATATAATGATTTTTTATTAAGCTCAATAACTACAGCACTAGCTATAGCATCATAATCTTGATTTTCTAAATCAAGATTATGTTTAAGCAAAGAAGCTTTTATAATATCGGCTATTTGCTCATTATCTATACCTTTTTCAGTAACTAAAGCTTTTTTAATTTGATCATTTGAATTAATTAATTCTGTTACAAGATCAGGTATTTCATTTTTTAAAATATCCTTTGCTTGTGAACTTAAAGGTGCAGCACTATCATCTATAATTATAGTTGAATCATCTTTATCATCTACTGTATCACTTGCTGCTCTAAAATGTATATTAGGAACTAAAACTTGCTCCATTAATAATGATAAAGTAATAGCTTTTAATAAATTATTAACAGCATCTGCTACATCATCTTGTTCTGCATTAGGTTTGCGAATTAAATTAATAAATTGAGCTTTTCTTTTACCCTCACAGTCACGTGTAGCTCTACCAATAATCTGTACAACTTCAGTTAAAGAATTACGATAGCCTACAGTAAGAGCAACTTCACACCAAGGCCAATCAAAACCTTCTTTTGCCATACCTAACGCAATAATTATGTCTAAATCATCTTTATTTGTACATTTACGTAAAGCATTTAAAGTAATACTTTGCATACCATCATTATCACTAACAAGATCAGCAACCTTTAAATAGCATCCATCTTTACTTTTTAAAGTATAAATGCCTGTATCCTTATCACGCTCAACAAAAGTACCTATTTGCTCAAAAACAAAATTTACCTCATTATATTTATCCTTAGTTGATTCATTTGAATTTACACTAGGAATATGTATGATAGTCTTTTTACTTGTATCTAAAATATCACCTATAGCATCGACCCATTTACCTGTATAAAAAGCATAATCAATACTTAACTCTTTTAAATATTTATAACTTTGTAATTGCTCATAATAAGTATAAGTTACCTTATCAAATAAAATCTCATCTTCAGGTGCTAATACAGGAACACTATCACCTCTAAAATAAGAGCCAGTCATTGCAATGATGTGAGCATTAGTATTATTAATAAGCTGCTTTATCACACCACCTAAGCGATTATCTGCATCTGCTGAAACATGATGAAACTCATCTACTGCTATTAGAGCTTTGTTTAATTTACTTTTATCTTGTAATTTATCATAAGCATAAATTAAAGTAGGATGGGCACAAATAAGACATTGAGCATTAGGATCATCTAAAAATTTTAAAACAGTATTTGATTTACTATCATCAGAGCCAAGTCCACATAGATCATATTTAGAATCTACATGCCAATTAGCAAAGAAACCATCCTCTATTAATTTAGTATCTTTAAAGCTTGAACCAATTGCCATTTGAGGTACAGAAACAATAACTTTTTTAAGACCTTGATTAATAAGCTTATCTAAAGCTAAATACATCAAAGCTCTTGACTTACCACAAGCAGGTGGAGCTTTAATCAATAAATATTGACTATTACGTTTTTCAAATGCACGCTCTTGCATTGGACGCATACCCATTGCATTACTTGTACTTAAGCTATTATCAAAACTATATTTTCCAACATTTTGTATCTGTACACTCATACTTTAAATCCTTTTATCTAATTTATAACTTCCACTCTTTTTCTTTAATTACACCCTGCTTTTTAAGCTCTGTAATACGTTTATTATATAAACCTAGTAAGAAAGAAAGTCGCTCCTCATCGCTTTCAAAAGGCTTATCTCTATATAAACTCTCAACTAAAGCATCATTTTGAGCATGTGCATTATATAAATCCTCTGGCATTGTTTCTGGATTATAAAGTTCTGCTAAAGAATTTATTTTTGAATAATACCTAGCCTTTAAGATATTTTTAGCACTATCAGTTAATTTTTGTTTTTGAGCTTCATCAATTTTTGGCCATACAAAAGTATTGTAGGTTAGATCTCTTGAATATCTATAACCAGTTCCTAATCTGCCTGAAGTAAATCTCATCCATATCATATGCATACATGAAGTTAAAATAGCAAAATCAAAATACTCAGCTTGTGGTAAAATGAAACTAGCATTACTTACAATAGTATCATTTTTTATAAATGACATTGGTATATAAAAACGCCTTTCTGAACTAACAGATGGAATAACTAAAGCTGTGTTAGGGTTAATACTAGATTCCATTCTCCAAGGTGTTTTAGCCAATCGTACTGTTCCTGCTCGGGTTGATTTTTGACGAAAAGCTTTTATTTTCTCTAATCTAGAATTAATAAAATCTATTTTTTCCCATTCATCTTTTTGCTCTTCAGTAAGCCATAAGCAATAACGATGATAGCCATTAATCAACTCATCACTGCCCATAAATTTTTTTAAAAATTTAACTACAACATGTTCTTGTTTGATTAAATCTTGACCTTCTTCATAAGATAAAATTAAGTTACCACTATCAGCAGGTTTATTACCAAAATTTAGATTTTTGACGCTTGATAAATTATCACTTAAACTTCTAACTATGGTACATGAACTTTCATCAATTAAATAAGGTGATATTGCTTTAACTGTTTTTTGAGCTATATTACCCTTATCATAAATAAAAAGCTTAGCTTGCTTTGTTTTTTCATAACTAAAACCTACAATAATACAAGTTACTGTAGCAGCATTTGTAGCAGCATTAGTCCATGGGAAAGAGGTGTAAGCAAAATTTATATGTATACCATTTTGCAGTAAAAGCCCCCATAAAGTTGCAACTTGCTCGCCTTGACAGATTGAATTTGTTGATACAAAAGCACTATGTATATTCTTATTATCTAGCATATAGCGACTTGCTTTTACAAACCAAGCACTTACATAATCAACTAAACCACATTTATATTTTGTAGGATATACATCTTTTAACCATTCTTTTTGTGCTTTTGAGGTATAAGTTGTACCACCAAATGGAGGATTACCAATTATATAATTACATTCACTAGCCTTTATAACATCATTCCAATCTGTAGTTAGAGCATTGGCACATTTAATAGTAGCAGAACCTTTTAATGGTATTGATGGTATTGCTGTGCCAAATTTTAAAGCAGTTTCTTGATTCATGACATGCTCCATAAGCCACATAGAAATATGAGCAATTTCAGCAGGCCAATCCTCAATTTCAATACCGTAAAAATTATTAATATTAACTTTTATAGCATCTTGTAATAGTACAAACTCATTGACAAATAGACGCTCTAAAATAAGGTTTTCAAGTCTTCTAAGCTCTCTGTAGGTAATAATTAAAAAATTACCACAACCACAAGCAGGATCTAAAAATTTAAGGCTAGCTATTTTATTTTGCAATGCCATAAATCTTGTGCGTTTAGTGCTCTCTTTAACTAAACCATCAATTTCATCAAATTCAGCATATAGATCATCTAAAAATAATGGCTTAATTAACTTTAAGATATTTTCCTCAGATGTATAATGAGCACCCATATTACGACGCTTATCAACATCCATAGCATTTTGAAACATAGCACCAAAAATTGCAGGAGATGTATCTTTCCAGCATAATGAGCCACAATCTATTAATTGATTACGTGTCTTTTTGTTAAAATGAGGTATAAAAGATTTTTCTTTAAATAAGCCACCATTAACATAAGGGAAAGCTAAAATCTCACGAGCTATAGGACGATCTATTTGATCTCTTTTATCCTCTGCTGTATTTAAAACTAAAAATAAATCCTCAAAAAACTGCTCACAATCGCTACCATCATTAGCTGTCAATGAAGCAAAAGTGCTCGAAAATAGATCTTCTTTTTCAAAGATACCTGTATCCTCAGCAAAAAGACAAAACAAAACACGCCTAATAAAATCATTTAAGCTATGCAGCTCATTATCTGCAATATTATTGCAATTTGCTAAAGATTCAAGTAAACGAGTTAATTTAACACAAGCTCTCACATCAGCAGCATGCTCTGATTTTATTTGTACTTTAGTATGCTCTCCTGTTAAAGGCAGTAAAAATGAATAAAAGCTAGGTAAGTCTTGAATATCTATTGTTTCAAATTCATCGTTAATACGATTATACATGTACAAGAAATTACTGCTTGCTACAATTACAAAAGGAATATCATTTGATTTTTTTTGTACAATATCGAGCTTTAAAATTTCATATAACTCATCTCTAGCTACATCATCGTTGTTTACAAAACGAAAATAAACTCTTTTTTTCATGGCTATATCTTTTCTAACCATGTTTGCATTTAATGGAGCCTTAGCTATATTGTAAGCTGGATTGTTATCTAAAGCTCCATTAATATATGATTTTGAGGTACCATAGGCAGACATTACACCCCTAAACAATTCTTCAAAAGAAAAATCTTTTGCCAATAAATCAGTAAGCTTTTGTAATTTAATTAATATCTTTCCATCTGCCATAGTTAATACCCTTAAAAACCATTTAAACTATCTGCCTAATTATAATAAAAAATTACATTACTTTTTAGACATATTTAATTTATTTCCTACAATATTGTATAGGGTTGGATGATCCTTTCTTGGTATATTCATCAGGAATACGCTTATTAATAAAATAATTTACAACATCTGTTTCTATATCCTCACGCTCAAATTCATAACGATTAGTATCTTTAACTTGTTTCCATTCTTTTACCTTATAAACACCCTTTACTATTCCATCAATCACACCTAGCACATAATCATATGTTTTTGCTCGTTCTACACTAATTACCCAACAAGATCTTGTTGCCTCATAAATACAATCCTCATGACTTATATTAGGATGTTCTTCTTGATAATTACTTACAGTTTCATTGCGAATTTTAATAATAATATACTTGATATTATCAGGCTCATCATATTGCTTGGCAGATAAATTCTTTTGCAATACTGCAGCATTAGTTACGCCTCTGTCACTATTATGACCTACTTGTATATTAGTAAGACCTGCATAAGCATCAATTAATGCTGCTTCTACCTCAAAAGCTTCTTTATCTGTTAAACCCCAACGATGAATAACATGAATAACCTCTAATCCTTCATTTCTTATCTCACGTATTGTCTGTATTTTATTTGAAATATTATCCTCACTCTCTACACTGTAACTTTCATTTTGATAATTTTTTAATGCATCATTAATATGAGCAAAAACTCTATTCCTTTGACCCTTTCCTACATAAAAAGTTTGCCCATTTCTTGGATCAATTAAACGATAAACATAATAACCAAGTTTATCCATTACGTCTTTGCTAAAACTATTAAAAGTGTCCATTAGTGCTCCTTATAAAATAATTATTACATTAATATTATAATAATTTAATTATTAATAAAATAAAAGTATATTTTTTATAAATTTTAATTATCACTTATCAAGTATAAGAATTATTTCATACATACAAGACTTAAATAGACTTAATAGCAACCTCATAACAAAGGAACTTGCTTATATAAACAATAAAAATGAGGGACTGCCCATCTCTCATTACAATAACTATAGATTATTTTCTACTTACTAAAACATTTTTAAGATATAGCTAGAATTTATAGCTGATTGTAACAGAGTAAATATTAGCATTATTATGAGATTTACCTTCAGAAATAGCACTAACAGCACTTCTAATACCTGAAGCATTAGTACTATTATAGTCAAGTGATCTAATCCAATGATGTGCATAAGCAATATCAAGAGTCCAATTATCCCACTTAAAGCCTGCACCTAATGTCATAGCTGTGCGTCCATTATATGGAACCATAAAGTCTGCATAAGAACTATCTACCACTGATGTTTCATACCAAACACCACCACGTAAAGTCAGCCAACTGAGTGGACTGTACTCAACACTAGCATTAAAATTCCAACCATCATCCCAGCTCTTGGGATTACCATCTTTAAAATCGCTGTCAAAGTAGAAATCTAAAGACTTAAAATCTGACCAACGTGTCCAAACTGTACCTACTTCAAAGCTTAAATTATCAAATGGCTTGTAGCTAAGACCTAAAGATAAAGAAGATGGCAAAGTTATAGTACTATGGATATTAGTATCTATTGCATGAGGGACTTCACCCGTTTCAGCAAGTAGATTGGAGGTTTGTCGCCCAAAAGAAGCATTGCCATGTAATCTAAGATTAATCTTGCTTTTGTAAATAAGACCTAATGACCATTGATCATTCATACGCAAATGTGCTCCAAGCTGAGCACCAAAGCCCCATCCAGAAGTATCTAACTTCATATTGTTATCAGGATTCCGAACGTGAAACACTGAGCTAAAAGAATAAACAGGAATCTGTGACTTCTCATTATATAAACCATATACAACTTCTACTCCAGCTGAAACAGAAAGCATATCATTGACTTTAAAGGCAATAGTAGGCACAGCTGAAAAAGTTTGCATAGAAATATCTGTTACATTATAGCGACCAGCCCATGTGCCACTATATTCATTTCTAAGACCAAAACGAGAAAAAATGCCAAAACCAAGCCAGATTTGATCATTTAGCTGATGGGAAATATAGAACTGAGGCATAGGTAAGATATTGCCTTTAGTTTTGTTATGATGACTCTTACCATCTTTAGTCAATGTATCAATATCACTACTAGAAGAATTAATTGCAAAACCACCCATAAATTGTGTGCCAGGAAGCTGAGTAATACCTGCAGCATTGTAGGCGATAGCTGACGGATCATCAGCACGGGCTACAAGACCACCTGCTAAAGATGTACCACGAGCACTCCATTCTGTTTGAGCAAAGCCTTCTGCTTGTGCAAGAGTACTAGAACCCACCCAAACACAAGAAGATAAGACAAATAAACGTAACGCTTTCATGATGACACCTCCTAATACTATTAATGGTTTTGCACATGAATCATTATTAATAATATAAGTGTAAATTATTAGTTAGCCTTTATACTTTACTCTGCAGTTTATAAAGTTATCTAAACTTTTTACTGCCACTAATTTACTTCTTTATAGATTAAAATCATAATATGTTTCTGCTATCCATTAAGATATTCTGCATTATTAAGTTTGATAACTTTTAAATACTAAGTTATTTCATCCTTCTTAATATAAAACTACATTCTATATACAATTGTACGTTATTCTTAAGTAAATATTTAAGTGCTTTTAAAGTCAAATTTGTTTAGTATCACAATTTAGAAAAAAACTATGGCGAACTAAGCTACATGGTTAACTTCACATTTTTATAAATTAGAAATAAATATACACTAAAACCACTAGTGCACCTAGTGGTTGCTCTTTAAAAACTA
>CALXNP010000028.1 GCA_944389785.1 uncultured Anaerobiospirillum sp. | reverse complement strand
CTTTTGATAGTATAGTACATCATTTTATAAAAAAATGATTGTAAGTCAAAAAGTTAAAGCTTAAACTCATGTATATGTAATATTTTATTAAAAAATTAAAAAAATTGTTGACAATGATTCTAGTTGTGAATATAATGAGCCCCGTTCGGTGATTAGCGTAGTCCGGTAGCGCATCTGGTTTGGGACCAGAGGGTCGTAGGTTCGAATCCTACATCACCGACCAGTCAAGTTTATTTCCTTATATCTAGATTAATTTTTCTTTGTAAACTCCATATCCCTACTCATTTATTAGCATTTCGTATTAATCTTGTGTTAAAGTTCACACATTTTATAACTAAAAATTTTATTATAATCAGTAAAACTGTATATAATACTCCCTGAAGGTATAACTTGAAATCTAAATAAAGAGTTGTGTATGAATTTTTTTAATAATATTAAACTTAGAACAAAGTTTTTAATTTTTATGATAGTACCCCTACTGTCTGTAGTGTTACTATCTTTAGTTGTAATAACAGAGCATTTTCATACTCTAAAACAAACTAATTTATTAGTAAAAGGAGTAGATCTATCTTCTAAAATAAGCTTGGTCATACACGATTTACAAAAAGAGCGAGGAACTTCATTGGGGTTTATTGGAGCTTCTGGTAAAACTTTTGATCAACAATTAATAGTTGTTAGAGCAAATTCAGATGAATCTATCAAATCAATCTATGCATTTTTACAATACTTTGATAAACAAAATTATTCTATAGCCTTTAACAATAAATTAGATAGTGCTATAAATGGTATTGAGCAAATTCCTCAAATGCGTGCTAGAGTTGATAAACTTGATGCAGGTATAGATAACATTTTAAATTTCTATACTTCAATTATTGACAATCTTATTACTTGTATTGCCGAAATTGCTAATTTATCTGATCAAAATGCTATTACTCGTAACCTAATTAATTACATCACATTAGTAAAAGCAAAAGAAGCAGCAGGTCTTGAAAGAGCTTTAATTTCTAACACCTTTAGTGCTGATAAATTTTCACCAAGTATTTATGAAAGATTTATTTCTTTAATTAGTGCTCAAAATACACTATTTTCTGAATTTAAATTATATGCTACTGATAATGATATAAATTTCTTGTATCGTATTTTAAATAGTGCATCTTCAAAGGAAGTAGAAAAATTAAGAGATATTGCGATACAAAAACATGATGAAGGTAACTTTGGAGTTGATTCAAAGTATTGGTTTGAAACAATTAGTATAAAAATCGAAGAGCTTAAAGATTTAGAAGATAAATTAGCTGAAGATTTAATTAATCAAATTTTAAAAATACAAACCCACTCAACTTTTATTTTTTGGACCTTTTTGATTCTATTTATAGTCATTGTTCTTATGGTGGTTTCAGCTTGGTTTGTACTTGGTAATAATATTGGTAAAAGAGTAAATAAACTATTAAACTTCTTAATTACTCTAGAAGATAATAAAGAGGTACACAATATCTATGTAGATACAAGTCATGGACGTGATGAGATTGATTTAATTTCAAACGCTGTTTATAACTTTGTAATTGCAGTACAAGATCTCTTGAAAAACTTCAATACATTAACTGGTGCAAATGATACTAATTTAAATCAAAAAACTATAGATCATATTAAAAATTATAAGACAACTATTAATACTATTAAACAAGAATATGAAGCGAAAGACTTATTAGATAAGATAAGTGGAAATGATAAACAAAAGAAGCTTATTATGAACAGTATATCTAATATTAATACTCAGATTAATAAACTGATTGATCTTGCTAGTGATATTATTAAAATTGCTTCAAAGTCTAACAATACACCTGAAAATGAAAGTGAAATTAAGACTAACTTTAACTTTAATAATCCAAATAGTTTAGTTAGTATTACTGTAAATAACCAACACATATTACAAGAGCGTTTAGGCACTATGAATCTTAGTGTATCTAAAATTTATAATTTTGTTAAAACATATCTTAAGAAAAATGTTGATATTAATATAGGTAATATCAATCAAGAACTTGATACTATGATTAGCTCTTTGGCAGATATTGAAGAGATTACTCTTAAAAATATAGAAAATACTGCTATATTAAAAGATCAATCTATAACTATTATGCAAAATAATGATACTGTAATTAAACTTTTAAAAGATTTAAACAAACAACTTAAATCTATTTCTGAAATTGCTTATGATTTGGATGAAAAAACTATAGATATGAAGCGTAACCTCAAAGATCTTGACTAATTTATTAAAGATAGCTACATTACTATATCTATAGATTATTAACTAGCCCAATTGCTTCTGCACTTGGGCCTTTAATTTTTATACAAAATATGGGACAAATAATAAAAAAAGAGCACAAAACCATTGTGTGCCAAAAATTACAAGATAAAACCCTTGGACAAAACTTAAGTTTTGCTTTACATACCTTACAAAATAATAGAAAAAAACTTATAGCTGCTAAATTTGAAAACTATCAAGCACTAAGAGATATGTCCTGTGAGGTTAAGAACTCAAGTCTATATAATCTTAAAACACGTTTAGTAGAATTTGAACACAATGCTGAAAAAAATGGCATTAAAGTACATTTTGCGGATACTGATGAAGACGCTTGTAATATTATTTATGAAATTATCAAACAGAATAATATTGAAATTGTCTTAAAAGGCAAATCTATGGCTACAGAAGAAATATTTTTAAATGATTTTCTTGCTAAAAAACAAATTAAAGCCATAGAAACTGATTTAGGTGAATTAATTATTCAATTAATTAATGAAACACCTGTACATATAGTAGGTCCAGCTCTACATAAAAATCGCTATGAAATAGGCAAAATTTTTGAAAAAAAACTCAAAGCTAAATATACTGATAATATAGAACAGTTAAATAGTATTGCAAGAAAGCATCTTAGAAATCAATTTGAAGGTTTAAAACTTGGTATATCAGGTGTTAATTTTGCAATAGCTAAAGAAGGAGCAATTTGGTTAATTGAAAACGAGGGTAATGGCAGAATGTGTACCACTACCCCAGATATTCATGTAGCCTTATGTGGTATAGAAAAAGTACTTGATTCTTTTGAAGATGCAGCAACACTAGTGCATTTATTGACCCCTGCTGCTTGTGGTCAATTTATTCCAACCTATAATAATATCATTACTGGCCCACGTAAAAATACAGAATTAGATGGTCCAAGTCAAGTTCATGTAATCTTAATGAACAATAAACGCACTGATATGCTAAGCCATGAAGATTATTATCAAGCTTTACGCTGTATACGATGTGGTTCATGCATGAATTATTGCCCCGTTTATGACAAAATTGGAGGCCATGCCTATCAAAGTATTTATCCAGGTCCTATAGGCATTATTATTTCAAGCTACATTTATGGTATGCAGAATAACTATGAAAATCTAAGCTTATGTACTTTATGCAACAGATGTTCTGAGGCTTGTCCTGTTAAAATACCTCTACATGATTTAATCCGAAAATTACGTGCAGACTTTATTAAACAAAATAAACTATCTAAAAAAATAAAAAGTAACTATCAAGAACAATTAGGATTCAAACTTTTTGCAAAGGTTGCAACTAATGGTACTATATGGAAATTTACTATTTCCAATATACATAACTTTAATTATATCTTACATAGATTTGAGCACGATCTACCTGTAATTAAAGTATGGAGTAAATATAAATCTTTACCTGAATTTAAAACAAGTCTTTATGCTAAACTAACACAAATTGAAAATGTAAGTTATGAATAGCAAAATTTAACAATATAAGACTAGGATAAAAATTTTAACGTGTACTTATACTATTAAAGGTATTTAATATAGTAGAAATAAAAAAAGCACCTAAAGGTGCTTGCTAATGAACTGGTCGGTGATGTAGGATTCGAACCTACGACCCTCTGGTCCCAAACCAGATGCGCTACCGGACTACGCTAATCACCGAACGAGACACATTATATATATAAGATTATACCATGTCAACTTTTTTTTAATTTTTTTTACTAAGCTAATTAAACTAATATTGTTTAGCTAAATTAGTACATCTTTATATATGATTAATAATCTTAGATACTAGTTCTGGACCTTCATAAACTAAACCAGAGTACAACTGAATTAAAGTTGCTCCTTTGTCTAATTTTTCTTTAGCACTCATAACACTATTAACACCACCAATGCCAATAAGTGGTATTTGACCTTTAGTATAATTATGTACTTTGGCTAAAATATTACTACTCATAACACGTATAGGCTCACCTGATAAACCACCCCACTCACTCGCATGTTCCATACCATAAATAACGTCACGTGAAGTTGTTGTATTAGTACAAGACATACCATCAACATGATTAGCTAAAACTCTATCACAAATTGATTCTAAAGCGTTATCATCAAGATCAGGAGCAATTTTTACAACTAAAGGAACATATTTACGATAAGTAGTTGCAAGCTTACCTTGCTCTTGTTTTAGACGAGATAGTAATGCATCAAGCTTGCTTGTTTCTTGTAAAGAGGTTAAATCTTTAGTATTAGGACATGAAATATTTATAGCAATATAATCACAATGTTCATATACTTTTTGCATACAAACTAAATAGTCATCTACAGCATTTTCTATAGCAGTAGTTTCATTTTTGCCAATACTAACACCTACAATGCCTGAGTATTTACGTCTAATTAAATTTGATACTAAAAAATCTACACCCTTATTATTAAAACCCATACGATTAATTAGGCCATTAGCACTTACAACTCTAAACATACGTGGTTTTAAATTACCACTTTGAGCTTTAGGAGTAACTGTACCCAATTCAAGATGAGAAAAACCTAAAGAGCCAAAAAAATCTATAGCCTCACCATTTTTATCTAAACCTGCTGCTAGACCTAAAGGATTTGCAAACTTTAGCCCCATACATTCACATTCTTTGTGTAAAAGTTTATGATTATCTGCTTTAAATAGAGGACAAGATTGCATAAACTTAGCATAACTAATAGTTAGGCTATGAGCCTTTTCTGGATCTAAGGAAAATAAAAAAGGACGCACTAGGGGCTTATATAAAGAATATATTGACATGCACTTAACCTATCTTTTCAAGACTAATAAATTTATTTTGATTGGTTGTGGTTAGTACAAACCAACCTTTAATACCACTTCTTGTGGTAAAGCGACGCAAGTGATTAGCATCTAATTCAATAACTAAATTAGATGTGGTTTTAGCTCTTAACTTATGAATACTACCTTGATAAACATGAATTAGATCTTCATTACTAATATCAAGGTAGAATTTGTATTCCTTACAGCCAAACAAGCTTAATCCTCATGTTTTGCTAAAGCAGCTGCAACCTTCTCATATACAGAGCGTGATAAATCTGCCTGAGACAATAATTGTTCTAACTGCTCTACTACTAGTTTAGCTCTATCATCATCAAGACGTCTAAAGCTAAGCATAGGTGAGATAATTCTAGCTGCTACATGCTCATTGATCTTATCTAACTCTCTAATTACATCACATAAAAGCAAATAACCAGTACCATCTTTTTTATGTAAAGCTACAGGATTAGATAGAGCCATTGCTCCAACTAAAGCTCTAACACGATTTGGATTAGTCTTATCATAGCGATCATGACGTAATAATTTTCTAACATTAAAGACAGTATCATCTAATGGAGCTGTAGCTTGTACTCTAAAATAATTATCAAAAACTAAAGGATCATCACCATACTCTGCCTCAAATAGATCTAGTAAATCCTTGGAACAAGCTAAATTAAAATGTACAGCATTAGTTAAAGCACTAAGCTTTAAAGTCATATTACCAGCATTTTTGTACGCACTATCACATAAGCTATTTGCCTGATCTTGCATATTATTATTTATATAATAAATCACAAGCATTCTTTGAGCTAAATTATGCAATGATCTAATGCACATGTCTTTAATATTATATTGATAAGTACCTGTTAATTCTGTGCTGCTGTAAAGTTTGATAAAACGATCATATAAGGCATTAGCCACACAAACTTCAAGATGTTTTCTAAGCTTTAATAAAGCATCAAAGTCTACTTGATTAAACATTTCCATCATGCTAAGTAAACTTGGAATCTTTACAATTTCACATACTAAAAGAGGATCGATATTTTTATCATCTAGTACCATACTAAAAGCTTCAATAATATCACTAGGTTCTGGTAATTGCCCTACAAGAGCCTTATCAATATGTTCATGAGCATATTTATTAATTAAAGAAATAGCACTATCTTGTTTGATAAAAGGATCATCACAATACATCAGCATATGCTTGTAATCAGCTTGTGTATACATAGCCTCAAGTTTTACAGGTGCTGAAAAATCACGTAATAATACAGGTAAAAGCTCTTGCTCTACATTTTCAAACACAAATTCTTGCTTATTTTCAGTAAGCATTAAAAGTTCATTTTGTAAATTAGCTAATACTACTTTCTTACCTTGTTTATCTAAAAATGAAGTTCTAATAGGAATAACAAAAGGTTCTTTTACCTTTTGGTCCTTATTTGCTGGTGTATGTTGTGTAGCACTAATTGTAAGTTTTTGTAAACTTGCATCATAATCCCATTTACAATTTACAATAGGAGTACCTGATTGGAAATACCAACGCCTAAATTGAGATAGATCTTGTTGAGCAGCAATTTCCATTGACATAACAAAATCTTCTACAGTAGCTGCCTTACCGTCAAATTTTTCAATATAGTATGCAAGACCCTTTTGAAATTTATCTTCACCTAAAATAGTATGGATCATGCGAATAACTTCAGCACCTTTATCATAAATGGTCACTGTATAGAAGTTATTCATTTCCATAACTTGCTCTGGTCGTACAGGATGAGCCATAGGACTTGCATCCTCTGCAAATTGAGCACCACGTATAACCTCAATTGCATGTAAACGAGTAAGAGCACGAGAAGCTACATCTGATGAAAACTCTTGATCTCTAAATACAGTTAAACTTTCTTTTAAAGATAATTGGAACCAATCACGTAAAGTTACTCTATCACCTGTCCAATTATGAAAATACTCATGACCAATAACAGATTGTACATTGAAATAATTTGTATCTGTAGCTGTATTTGGATCTACCAAGACATAAATTGAGTTAAAGATATTTAACGACTTATTCTCCATAGCACCTTGATTGAAGAAATCAACAGCTACAACTTTAAAATTATCTAAATCATACTCAAGGTTAAATCTATCTTCATCCCATTTCATGGATTGCTTAATGCATTCCATAGCAAAAAGACCACGATTATAAGCCCCTCTATCTACATAAAGTTCAAGCTTAACATTTTTGCCACTTTTAGTCTTAAAAGTATCTTCTATAATGTCGAAGGAACCAGCAACTAATGCAAAAAGATATGATGGTTTTGGAAAAGGATCTTCCCATACACAATAATCTCTACCATCAATCACACCTTTTTTGATTAAATTACCATTAGATAAAAGAACACCACAGCCATACTCTGGAGCAATAATAGTAACTTTATACTTAGCTAAAACATCAGGTCTATCTAAAAAATAAGTTATGCGTCTAAAGCCCATTGGTTCACATTGTGTACAAAAAACACCGCTACTTTTATATAGACCCATTAAGGAACTATTTAAAGCAGGAGCTATAACTGTATGTACACTTAATTCAAAGTCATCAGGTACACCATCAATAACTAGTTTATTATCAGCTATAGTATAAGGATAATTAATACCATTTAAACTAACACTCTTTAGCTCTAAATCTTCACCATCTAAAACTAAAGGTGCTTTTCTATCAGTAGTCAAACGCTTATAGTGAGTAACTGAAGTTACTTCCGTAAATTCATCTGCTAATTTAAAAGTTAACTCTATTTCTAAAGCAGTAAAATCAGGTTGTTTATAATCTAATCTTTTAATAACTTTATAATCATTTTTTTTCATTATCAATCTTTATCCTTTACATATTAGCTGAAGAATCATTTAAATTGATTTTAACATCAACTTCGCCATCAGTATCCACTACTTTAAACCTAGTCAAAATAGGAGCTTCACTTGCTTTGTATTCTTTTTGACCAATCAATGTAGCAAAATCATCAGCAATTGCGACAGCTTCATCTAAAATTACATCTTCAAACTCAAAATCATCTTCTAGATCATCTAACTTCTCTATAGGCTCTTTCCCCATCAAAGCTAGACGTGTATTGATATTATCAAGTTTAATAGCATCATCTTGTTCTTTTAATAATTGTCTTTCTTTAAGATTTAGACTTAAACGACCACTTTGCATTAAATCTTGATATCGTTTAGATTCACTTTTGAAAATATCAAAAACTTCATTATCTTTACTTCTAAGAGCTGATTGCTCTTTAAGTTTTGGTATATAATGCTCTAAATTTAAAAAAGCATTATAAGGTACAGGTTGTATTCTATCCCATTGTAAAGCATTAAGTTCAGTGCTCTCACCAAACTCCTTATCATCTATTAATGATGGTAATAAAATATCAGCTTCAACACCTTTTAATTGTGTTGAACCACCATTGATACGATAGAATTTAGCTATAGTATAATGCACAGAGCCTAAAACCTGTTCTGAAAAATCATAAACACGACTTAATGGTCTATTTTGTTGTACAGTACCCTTACCAAATGAAGTTTCACCAACAATAACAGCACGACCATAATCACGTAAGGCCGCTGCCATAATCTCAGAACTTGAAGCTGATAAACGATTAATTAAAACTACAAGAGGGCCTGTATAGCTTATTGATTTATTAGTATCAACTTGAGGTAAAATGGTACCTTGAGCATCTCTAACTAAAACTACAGGGCCATCTTTTATAAATAAACCTGTAGATAAAGTAGCCTCTGGTAATAAACCTCCTCCATTTGAGCGTAAATCTATTACTAAAGATTTAATATTTTGCTCATTGAGTTTTACAATTTCTCTTTGCAGGTCTTTATGTAAATCAGTATAGAAGCTTTGTATAGTAATAACACCTATCTTATTACCATTGTAATCAACTACCTTGCCTTTAGCTTCTCTATCTTGCAACTTAATCTTGTCACGGATCAAAGTTACTTTAAAATTAGTAATATTAGAATTAGTCTCTCTTTCTATATCTAAAGTAACTTTAGTGCCTTTAGGTCCCTTAATCTTTTTAACCACATCATACAAACGCCAACCTATAATATCGTCATAAGTGCCATCTTCTTGTCTAACGCCGACTATCTTATCTTTTTTCTTTAATTTTTTAGAAGCTGAAGCAGGAGATCCTGGAACTAAATCAGAAATAATAGTGTATTCATCATCAGTAGTTAACACAGCACCAATACCCTCTAATGATAAATTGATATCATCATTAAAGTTATCACTGTCTATAGGACTTAAATAATTGGTATGAGGATCTATAGCAGTAGCAAAAGCATTTTCAAAAGTTGAAAAAACATCTTCTGAATTAGTTTGTGCTAAACGAGATAAAAAAGCATCATAACGACGAGTAAGCTTTGTTACAGCAGATGCATAATCTTTACCACTAACAATCTGATTTATAAGATCATTTTTAAGCTCTTTTATCCATAAGTCTTTAAGATCTGTCTGATTTTGAGCAAAAGTAGCTTTCGTTCTATCAATTTCAATACTATCATTATCATCTAAAGAAATACTACCCTCACTTAGTAGATTCTTCATTGTAACATATTTATTGAAACGTTTTTTTAAAGCTAAATTATATAATTCATAAGGGTAACTCAAATCACATAAATTTAGAGCTTTTAAAATTCTAATCCTGTTTTCATAAATATTATCAATCTCTGATTGTGTAAAAAGAGATCTACTATAGTCTAAATATCTTAGGTATTGAAAAATAACTTTATCAGCAAAAGCATTATCTAAAGTTACTGTTTTATAATGTGATCTTAAAAAATAATTAGCAGTCCTTGAACATGCTGTCTGATGTTGAGATTCTTCTTTTAAAACTGGTAAATCATTCAAAGAAGGTACCACAACCTTAGCAAGGGCATTACTACTTAAAACACAAAAAATACCCAATAGTGAGCTTGCAATAAATTTATGCACTAGCTACTCCCTTAAATTTGTCTATTTATCTTCAAGTTTAATCCTATCTATAGGCAGGTTAAGTGTCATTCCTTTTTCTAGAGTGACTAAAACTGTGTCCTTAGGACCTTTTTGCTTAATTACACCTTTAGTAAGTCTATTATTAAAAGACACTAATACAGTCTTTCCTTCAATAATATCATCTATAGAAGCTTTTTTAAGTGCACCATGTTCTACTTTAGCAACATCATCTTTACCCTTACTAAATGATTTAGCACCAAAGGCTGGTTTTTTGATATTTTTAGCAAAAGGCTTAGTAGTATTAGACTTTGGTGTAAAGGATTTTACTCCAAATTTCTTATTAACTGTTTTATGTTCTTGTTTATTTGTGCCACGATTATTAACTGCAGGCTTTTTCTTAAATTTCTTTGCTTGATTTTTTAATTGCTCTATAAGACCTTGAGCATATTCTTGATGTTCTTTAGTTACAGCCTCAGCTTCATTACCATCTAGATCTATACGTAAATTACCCTCTACTACTGATTGTAAGTATTCTATTCTTGTTGTATAAACACGTAAAGCAGCTCTTACTTTAGTAATTGATAAACCTTCAATATCTGTAACTTTTGCTTTTATATCGTTAAAAATACCTAACTTTAATGGTCTAATATTCTCTTTTAAAAATGCTTTAGGAAACAACTTATATAACATATTAAGAGCATCTTTAATGTTTTCATAATGGCTTTTTACGCCTTCTTGATTAGGTTTATTATCCATTTCATTAGCTGTTTTATCAAGCTTTGCTTGTTCTGACATATGTATCCCCATACCTTAAATATGTATTTATGCAAATAAAAATCCTTGCATAATAAAAATAAACTAGTGCTTATTCTAGCACAAAACAAGAAAACAAATGCTAAATTCAATTTTTTGTTATATGTGCTTTTTTGTACTAATTATATTAACTTGCTATAAGTTAAAATCTATAGCACCACTGAGCAATTTTCATACAAGAACTTCTTTTTTAATTCTTTTTTATGCTGTTTAGGCTAGCATTGAAAATATATAAAATCAAGATAGACACACATAATTTTTGTTACTTTCTTATTTAACTTCACTACATTAATATTACCTAAAAAATAGCTATTAACTATTTTTTAGGCAGTATTAGATTACATAGTTTTTGTACGTCTTTGTACAACACGACATAATAGCTTTTTATCAAAAATTAATGACACTACCACAAAAAATGTGGGTATCATAAAAGTACCAATAACTGTAGCAAATAAAGTACCACCTATTACACCTGTACCTATTGAGTTTTGTGACTCACTGCCAGCTCCAGTTGCCAACATTAAAGGCAATACACCTAATAAAAAAGCAATGGAAGTCATAATAATTGGTCTAAAACGTACAGCAGCAGCCTTTTTAGCAGCTTTAATTAAAGTCATACCTTGTCGTCTATAAAAAGAAGCAAACTCAATAATCAAAATTGCATTTTTACAAGCAAGACCACCTGTAGTTAGCAGACCTATTTGTAAATAAATATCATTAGATAGACCTCGCAATAAAACAAAAACCAAAGCTCCTAAAATACCAATAGGTACAATCAAAATAACACTAAAAGGAATGGACCAACTTTCATACAAAGCCGCTAACATTAAAAATACTATTAATGCTGAGATTGCAAACAAGAAACTAGATTGTGAGCCAGAAATATTTTCCTGATAAGACACTCCAGACCAAGAATAATTATAATTACCCTCTTGCTCTAAAATAATACGCTTAATCTCATTCATAGCCTGACCAGAACTAACTCCCTCTTTTGGTTCACCTTGTAAAGATATAGAGGCAAAACCATTAAAACGCTCCAATTGTTGAGCTCCTACTTGCATAAAATAAGAACCAAAAGAACTAAAGTTTACCATTTGACCATCATTATTTTTAAAGTATAAATAATTTAAATCATTAGGTAGTGATCTATATTTTTCTGAAGCTTGAACATAAACCTTCTTAATAAGACCTCTATCAATAAAATCATTGACATATTTACCACCAAAAACAATTTCTAAATTATCATTAATGGTTGCTAAATTTAAATTTAACTGACCTGCTGCCTCATCATCAATATTGATATAAAGTTGTTTTGAACTATCTAAAGTATCATAGCGAACATTTTCTAATAGCTCACTATTATTAGCTTTAGCAACTATTTGTGATATATGCTGCATAAACTCTTCATATGAATTACCAGAAATATTCTGTACAGCAACACTAAAACCAGATGCCGAACCTAAACCTTGAATTGAACCTGGAATTGATACGTTAATTTTAGCAGGTATATTACTAAAATAGGCTCTTGCTCTTTTAACAATGTTCATAACACTATCTTTGTTTAAATCACGCTCCTGCCAGGGTACTAAATTAACATTAATGGAAGCAGATGATTGACTTGAACTACCAAAACCTGCATTACCTACCATCACTAATACACCTTTAACATTGGCTTTTTCTTTTTCCAAAAAGTAATTCTCCACAATTTTGGCTACTTCTTGTGTTTTATGTAAAGGAGTATTAACAGGCATAGTAATTTTTACTCTAATAAGCCCCTGATCCTCAACAGGTAAAAAAGAAGTTGGTGTCATAATAAAAGCTATATTTGCAAGTAAAGAAATAAAAACTAAACCTGTCATTGTAAGCCATTTGTAATGTATACCTACACTTACAGAGCGATTGAACTTATCATTAAGTTTGATAAAACCACTATCAAAAAATGCAGCTAAACCTTTTTTAGCACGTCTATGTGGATTTTTAATTTTAACTTTCAAAAATTTTGCACATAAGGCAGGAGTAATAACTATAGCTACAAAAATAGAGGCTAACATTGAGGTAATAATACTTACCGAAAATTGACGATAAATATTACCAGTTGCTCCTCCAAAAAAGCTCATTGGTATAAATACTGCGCTAATAACTAAACCTACACCAAACAAAGCAGTTGAAATTTCTTGCATAGATAATTTAGATGCACTTACAGGATCTAAATGTTGTGTATAAATTAATCTATTAACATTTTCTACTACTACGATAGCATCATCTACTAATAAACCAATAGCTAATACCATAGCAAACATGGTTAATGTGTTGATAGAGTAATTAAAGAAATATAATACTACTAAGGTTATAGCAGTTACTACAGGAATAGTAACTGTAACAATAAGAGTTGATCTGATATCTCGCAAGAAAACTAAAATTACTAAAGAAACTAAAATTAAAGCTTCAATTAAAGTTTTTAATACTCCATATAAAGAAGCTTTAACAAATGGTACAGTATCATAAGATATAGCATAATCTAAACCTTCAGGAAAGATATCTCTTAATTTCTCAAGTTCAGCTGATACTAAATTTGCTGTTGTTACAGCATTTGCTCCTGAGGCTAAAGAAACTTCTAAAGCTGCTGTAGGCATGGTATTGTAGCTTGCAAAAGCATTATAATTCTCTCTACCAAGCTCAATTGTAGCAACATCTTTTAAATAAATAACAGCACCATTACTATCTATTTTAACTATGATCTTAGCAAAATCATCAACACTTTCTAATAACTGACGTGATTTTATAGTCATATTGATAGGCTGCTTATTAGAACTTGGCATTGCACCAATTTGTCCTACAGAAATTTGCTTATTTTGATTTTGTATAGCATTTACTATATCTTGAGGATTTAACTTATAAAAAGCTAACTTATTTAAATCTAGCCAAATACGCATAGCATATTTAGCTCCTCGTAATGAAACATCTCCTACACCATTGACACGAGCTATTTGATCCATTAATACTGAACCTACAAAATCACCCACATCAGCAGCATCCATACTATTGTCTGTAGAGAAAAAAGCTATAGTTTGTAATTCTTCTTCTGAAGTTTTTCTGATTTTAGCTCCATTTTTTTGTACAACTTCAGGTAATTTTGAAAGCACAATCTGAAAACTATTTTGTACCTGCATTTGAGCAACATCAGGATCTACATCATTATTAAATAAAAATCTAAAATTAATATTACCATCAGAGTTTATTTGAGTAGTAAAGTATAAAAGACCATCTAAACCTGTCATTTGTTGTTCAACAACTTGAGCTACTGAATTTTCTAAAGTTTGAGCAGATGCTCCAGGATAAGACAAATTAATTGCAATAGATGGTGGGGCAATATCAGGAAAACGCTGTAATTGTAATTTAGGCAATACAATCAAACCCATGACAATAGATAATATAGCTATTACCATAGCAAGTATTGGTCTTTTAATAAAAAAATTAGAAATCATTTATCAGCCCCATTTACAATCTTGACCTTGTCCCCACTCTTTAAAGTTCCAACAAGAGAGCTTACTATTACATCACCTGTTTTAAGTCCTGAGTTTATGACCCAACCATCTTTAGTAATGTTGCCAACACTTACTTCTTGACGTGTTAAAATATTGTCTTTACCAACTATAAATACATAGCTTTTACCATTAGCTAAAGATTGTAAAGCTGAAGATGGAATGAGCATAACATTATTTTCTAAGGCTCCAATTAATTTAGTGCTAACGCTCATACCAGGTAGTAATAAATTATCAGGATTATCAAAAATTGCTCTTAAGGTTACAGAGCCTGAATCTTCATCTACTTGTATTTCTGATAAGGATAAATTGCCTAAAATTGGATAACTGCTACCATCATCAAAAAATAGTTGTACTTTTTTAGAACTAGCATTATCTAAATGTCCATTGATAATTTTTTGTTTTATTTCTCTGTAAGAACTTGCTGATTGCTGTACATCCACATAAACTTTTGATAAATCTATAATAGTTGTTAACACCTCACTTTGATTAGCTGTAACTAATGAACCTGCAGTAACTGAGGATTTTCCAACAATACCAGAAATTGGAGCAAAAACCTTAGTGTAATCTAATTCATTTTTGGCTGTAGTTAGATTAGATTTAGCAATTTGCTCATCACTTAAAGCACTTTGATAGCTTAAATTAACATCATCATATTCTTGGATGGATATTGAATTTTTCCTCCTAAGTTCTTGATAACGCAAAAGCTTTTTATAAGCTTCTTGTCTTACAGTACTGCTTTTTTGTAGACTTGCTTTAGCCAAATCATATTGAGCTTGATACTTAGTATCATCAATTTGGTATAAAGGCTCTCCTTTAACAACAGATTGCCCTTCATGAAAAACTCTCTTAGTAATAATACCACTTACTTGTGGTCTCACATCAGCTTTAGCAAAAGCTCTAACCTTGCCATTTAAACTTAATTCTAAAGGTACTGTTTGTGTATTTACAGTATAAGTTTGTACTTGATAAATTTTTTTATTTACAGTCTCATTTTTACTAGGTGAACATGCATTAACTAATAATAAAACCATAGTGCTCAAAACAATAGATTGTGTCAGTTTTGGCATTTTTTTTACTATCTCCTTATACAATATTTAGATTTAATAAATTATCTTTGTCTTAAATTATCAATTCATCATTTTAATACTTAGCTTTTGCTTTAATTTTATATTGAATATAGATCGTATTTCTTAGTAAATACTTAGTAAACTAATTTTTCATAATATAAACATACTAATTTGCAATTAAAGCATATCTATAGTATATGCTACTTTGTTAAAATTTAATAAATGATATAATTAACCAGTTGTAATTTTTATCAATAAATGTATTTTAAACAAAAGGATAAGGATAAATTATGAGTAAAGTAGAGCGTCTTCAATCAGAGTGTCCACCAGATGCCCATAAAGTAATTAGACCTCCTGAGAACAAATTAAATGCTTCTTTAGCTGTATATGTACAAGATAGTGAATTAGATAACTATAATGCAAGTGATCTATGTGAAGTTTTATCCTTAATGAGTGAAAAACCATTAATCTATTGCTCTGATAGAGTTAAACAAGCAATTATAGATAAGGCTGCAGATGCTCAAATTCAACCTAGCTTTTTAGTAGTACATGAAGATAAAACTGCATCTATAACCTATACAGATGGCTCACAGTCTTCAACTCAAGCTTTTTTTGATTTTAGTACAGAACATGCTGATTTTACTGATTTTTTAGATAAGCTTGCTATAAAATGCTTCATTATTGTAGATTCTTTATCTATGTTAATTCTTCGCTCTATATCTACAGTTTATCCATGGGATAAACTATTAGCAGGAGACTTTGTTCGTCAATATATTAAAGCTATAGCTAATTTAAGTGCAGAAGATAAAATAAAACTGTTAAATATTAGATATGGTAAATTAGCCCCTAGTGAAATTGAAAACACAGATGCTTATAGCTTTTTAAGACTTGAGCGTAAATTATTTTTACAATATCCAACGGATGATTAATATGACTTATAGCAAAGCTCAAGAACTTAGTATTGAACTAATTAAAAGAAAATCAATTACACCTCATGATCTAGGCTGTCAGCAATTGCTATCAAACCTACTGCAAGAAGTAGGTTTTGAATGTCATAGCATACAAATTGGTGAAACTACCAATTTAATTGCCCACATTGGTCAAGGTAAACCTCATTTAATGTTTTTAGGTCATACTGATGTAGTTAGTGAAGGCAATGGTGCTGATTGGAGCTATGATCCTTTTTCTGCAACTATAGTTGAAGAAGACGGAGTTAAGATGCTCTATGGTCGTGGCAGTGCTGATATGAAAGCATCAGATGCAGCTATGGCTGTAGCACTATATGACTTTGTTAAAAGTCATAAAAACTTTAAAGGCACCTTATCATATCTCATTACTTCAAATGAAGAAGGTGATGGTAAAGGTGGTATTAAAGATATGTGTAAGTATTTACAAGAACATAACTTAGTTCCTGATTACTGTATTGTAGGTGAACCATCATCCGCTCATATTTTAGGCGATGAAATAAAAGTTGGACGTCGTGGCTCTTTAAGTGCCATCATTAAAGTAATTGGTACTCAAGGACATGTTGCTTATCCTCACCTAGTTAATAATCCTATTCATCTAGCTAGTAAATTAATAACTAAACTTATACAAGATCTTGATCAAGGTTCACAATATTTTCCTAAAACTTCATTTCAAGTAACTAATATTAAAGCAGGCAGTGGTACTGAAAATCTTGTACCAAATACCTGTGAGTTTATGTGTAATTGGCGTTTTAATGATTTACAAAGTCCTCAAAGTATTGAAGATAAAGTTAAAGGCTATATACAAGAACTAAATTTAAATTGTGAGCTTAAATTTATTTTAAATGGACTGCCTTTTTTAGCTAAAGATGAAAAACTAATTAAAATAGTACAAGATAGTGTATATGCTGTAACACATCAAACCCCTACTCTAAGTACCTCTGGCGGCACATCTGATGGAAGATTCATAGCTCCTTTAGGTACACATGTAATAGAATGTGGTTTAGTATCTAAAACTATTCATAAAATTGATGAAAAGGTATGCTTTGAGGATATTGAAAAACTTAAACACATTTTTGAAAAAATCATTAAATTAACCTTAGCTAAAAGTTGATAGTTAATTGAATTTTTGATTTGATTAATATTTGTTTAAGGGGATTTTGACAAACGTCACAATCCCCTAATTAAAGTTCTACATTAAATAATGTTCTACATCTAAAGCAGCCTGACAGCCACTACCAGCAGATGTAATAGCTTGACGATAAATCTTATCTTGACAATCACCACAGGCAAACACTCCTGCTACTGAAGTCTGTGTACTTGCACCATGATTTACAGTAATATAACCTTCTTTATCAAGTTCTAATTCATCTTTAAATAACTCAGTTGCCGGACTATGACCTATAGCCACAAATATGCCTTGTAAAGCTATTTCACGTTCATTACCTTGTTGATTTACTACAATAGCATTGACTGTATTACCATTACCTTTAATCTCAGAAACTGTAGCATTAAGTACATACTCAACTTTACCACTTTTTACTAATTCATTCATTTTATCAACTAAAATAGCTTCTGCTCTAAAGCCTTCTCGTCTATGTACTAAATAAACTTTATTACATAATGAAGCTAAAAATAAAGCCTCAGCAAAAGCTGCAGAGCCTCCCCCAATCACAGCTACATCTTTTTTTCTAAAGAAAAAGCCATCACATGTAGCACAAGCAGAAACACCTTTGCCTTTATATTCTTCCTCACCTTTTACACCAAGATATCTTGCCTTTGCACCTGTAGCGATAATTACTGTCTTAGTTTTAAGTATGTTACCTGAAGCTAAAGTAATTTCTTTAATCTCGTCTTTTACACTCGCTTTTACTACATTATCTGAAATAAAAACAGTACCTAATGATTTAGCATGCTCTTGTAAATTTTGCATTACATCAAAGCCAGATGGATTATCTTTAAGACCAGGCCAGTTACCAACTTCAGGAGTAGTAGTTAGCTGACCACCAGGTTCAGTACCTGTGACTAAAATTGGATTTAAATTGGCTCTTGCAGCATATATAGCTGCTGTACAACCTGCTGGTCCTGAACCTATGATAACGACATTATTAACCTCTGACATATCCTTTTTTCCTTTAAATATAATAGTCAATACTTTTTTACAATTAAAGTAAAAATAGAGTATGACATAATTAACGATAGTTAGACTAAACTAACAGCTATGATACAATTATAATCAAAGAGGTGGTATAAATTATAGATCTAGATGACATATTAATTATTTTTCTCTACTTTTAACATCAAACTTATACTAAAGCTAACATTTTTTTATAATGCAATTTAGCATAAGCTATAGCTGCCTTTTTATATAGATAATTACTATTTTGATAAAACATGATTAATTTATCTAAATTAAAATTAGCTAATAAACTATTTGCTAAACTGCCATATGAAATATGCCAAGGCTCATAAGCCATATTTGTACCAGTATAAGGATGATAAAAACCAAATTTAGCTAAATTTTCTTGCATATATGCTAAAAAAGGATAAAAGTAACCATCTTCTGCATATTCATAAGCTGTAAGTTGCAATCTTTTATTTTGGGGCAATAAATTTTTAGGATAAATATCAAGATCTGTGCCTAAATGGTGACGAGACAATCCAGGTAAAGCAGAGAATAAACAAATTCTACTAATTTTTTGATAATCATCAAATTCACTTATATCAAGTACTTGTTCATTTTCATCTAATACAACTCTACGACCAGTAAATTTTTCTTCAACTATTAAAGCTTGTCTTTCCACAGACCTATAAGCTGAAGCTATAGCTACATCAAAACCATGTTTAGCAGCATCTGTAATCAAAGCTTTAAGTCTATCTACAATTTGCACATGACATAGACAATTTGTATGATTAAAAGGCACTAGTAGAGATTCATCTACTAGTGCAAAATTATTATTGAGCATAATTTGTTAATAATTCATTAGCTTTTTTAATTAACTCATCATTACCTTTATCTAAAACTTCATTAACAATATTCATAGCTTCATCTGTATCACCAGTTTCAAAATACAAGTGAGCAAGATTTAACTCATCATTATATCTTTGAATATCCATTTCACTTAAAGTTTTATTAGAGTTTGCAGAAGCCTCAGTTTTTGCCTTAAACATATCATTTTCATGAGCATTACGCACATCTTCAACAAAACTTGAGTCTGACTTATCTTCAGCTTTATCAGCAGTATGACTATCCTCGCTTACTAAAGCTCTATCTTCCTCTATGTCAGGCTGTTGTCCATTTGAAGTTGAGATCATATTAGCAATTTGCTGATCACTTAATTCATCTGCTTTTTGTGTTTCTTTAAGCACATCTGCAAAACTGCCAACATCATCATCCTTATCTTTGATCATATTCAAAATATCATGATCTTGCTCATCTAAAACCAAATCTTCATCTAAATTAGATTGAGTCTTAATTTCATCAGTCGCTTTATGCTCTTTTGATTCTAATTTAACAACATCAGAGTTGTCTTGCTTATCACTTTCTTGATGAGTTGCTGTATCTTCAACAGTAGTTGCTAAATTATCTTGAGTTTGAGCTTGTGATATTACCTGTGCATTATCCTCTGCTTCCAAACTCTTTAAAGCATCCTCAACAGAAATCTTATTTTTAAAATTAAACTCAGGTCTAACCACATCATCTTCAGGAACTAAAGTCTCACCTATAGATCTTGGTCCTAATAGATCACGTTCTTTTCTTTCATCATGTGATTGTAAATCTGTATCACCATTTAAACTTTGTCTAAACTCTTGTTCTGCTAAAGAACTTTGAGCTTTAACATCATCATCCTTACCTTCTAAAGCATTTGATAAATGCTGAGCACTTGCACTTAAAGTATCATTATCTAAGTTTTGCCCTCCTTGAGCAAACTTAGCAGACAATTCCTCTTCAGCCTGAGAGCTTTGTAATGGTACATCTAATTTTGATTTTTGTTCTACATCTTGCTCTATAGCCTGTCTAAATTGCTCAGAGTTCAAACTAGTATGAGCATTATCTGCAATCATGTCTGCACTACTATTTGGCTCTGCTGCTTGTTCATAATGCTTTGTATCTAAAGTATCTGCCTGTGGTATATCAGCATTATGTTCTTGCTCTATAACTTGCTTAAGGCTATCAAGATGTAAGTTATTATTATCATCTTCATGTAATATTTTATTGAGATCATCAAATTTCTTTTGAGCTTCAAGCTCTGCATGAGCAGCTTCTTCTAAAGATATCTTATCCTTTAGCTCTTGTTCTCTTGCATCTTGTAGTCTTGCTTGATCTTCAATGACTTCATCTATAGTTTTAGCCTCTTCTTTTAAAGGCTGCTGAGTCTTTGTATCTGTATCAATAAAGGTATTTTCTGAGCTAACCTTACGATTAATTTGTACTGCACCACTTAAATCATCTTCTTCTATCTTATTAGCCCATTGAGCTAATAAGGCACTATCTTTAACTTTATCTTCTTTTTGCTTAGCTTTTTTTACTTGCTCATTCTTATCTTCTTGTTTTACTTCATCTTTGTTTACTTGTTCTTTTGTAAATTTTTGAGTCTTTGTCTGCTCAACATTTGTACTATCTTTAATAGATTTAACTTGTGTTGCTAAATTATCTGATTGCTTATTTGCATCAGTATCAACTGTCTTAACTTTTGTTTTGCTTAAGTCTTCTTCAATAGCTTGAATATCAGCTAAAACGTCATCTTGATTGTTATTGCTTTTAGGAGAAGCTACTGTATCTGCTTTTGATTCAGTTACAGTAGCCTTAGGTTCTGCTTCAATTTCAGTTATTTGTTCGTTTTTTTTTTCGGAGGTCTCTTTTGCCTCATTCCATGCTTTTTTTGCTTGCTCTGCCTGAGCATTAGTATTAACTGCGTTCTTTGGTTCAGTCTTTAGATTGTCAGGAATTTGAATTTCATCATCTACATACTTAGTGCCTTTCTTCTGAGCAGCAATAGCCTCAGCTGTAGCTTTTGTAGCAGCATCACGTTTAGCCTGTTCTTCAGCTTCTTTCCTCTTCTTTTCCTGCTCTTGGGCATATTCTTTTTCTGCGTTAGCTATTTCCTCTTTTGAAGGACCTATAGTACTAGTAATTAAAACATCATCACTGCCAAAATCTTCTTCAACAATATAGTTATCCTTATTTAATTCTTTTGTAGCTTGATTTGACTTACGCTTAAAGAAGATTAAGGTAACAGCCATAATTAAAGCAAGTAAACCACCACCTAATAAAATCAGCATCAAAGGACCTTGATTTGAAAGACTATTTTGTGGGGAAATACCCATTACCTTACTCTCAAGACCAGCTATTTGATCATTTGTAGATAAAGTAAATTCACGTACTTGATCTAATTGTTGATTTAATTTAGCTATAGTACTTCTTAATTCTGCATTTGATTGTTGTAGTTCAAGAATAATATTATCGTAATTATTCATGACATTTTCTACAGTACTTCTTGCTGTATTTTTAGCAGCAGTCTCAGATCTTACTAAAGCCTTAGCAATATCCTTGTCAACTTTATCTTGTTGCTTATTAATTTGTGTTTCAAGATCATCTAAAATCTTAAAAATAGCACCCACATCAATTGCATCCGCATCAACAGCTGGAGGCAATGCTGGTTTATTTTGATTTTTAACAGCTGTATTTAATGCCTCTGCTACTTGTTGATCTTGCTTATTCTCCTCCATATTAGTAGCAGCTTGATTAAGTTCATCTGTATTTTTAGAATCTGTATTTTCATTATTAGTTACAACAGGAACTCTAGCAAAAGACACAGCATTCTGTGGACTTTGAGCATTTTCTTGTCTCAATTGAGCAATTAAGCTATCAATATTATTCTCAAGCTGTTTATCTTGTATAGGAGCTTTAGTAGTATTTGCAGCTACTGCTTTATCTTCAGGAAGAGGAGGCAAATTCTTAATAATACCCTGTAATAAATCAGAACCACTCTTAGTTAACTCTTTAGAAATTGTAGCATATGATGGTATATTCAAGGTGGCACCTTGAATTAATTGATTGACATCTCCATTTCTAAATGCTTGCGGATTATATCTATAAATAGATGCAATAATTTGATATTCATTATTTGCTCTATTTGCAGGTACTAAAGAACTAGCTATAGACCAAATAGTGTCTTGATTTCTAACAATTCTAGTTCCTTGCATAGTAACATTTTGATTATTTGCCTGTGTCGGAGCCGCAGTAACTGCAGTAACAGCCGTAGCAGGTGCTGCTGTAGCAGGTGCTGTTGTTGCTGCAGGTGCAGGAGTAGGTCTAGGACGTACAGGAGTTGCACGATTGTTAACAGGACGTGGTTGTACTACCTGAGGTTGATACACCTCATCTGGACCTGTAATATCAATGGTAAACTCTCCCTCTTGTGCATAAACTAGAGGTGAAGAAACTAGTATTGCTATAATACTTGCTATTTTAGTAAACTTTTGCATGTTGTATCTCCGACGATATTACTTGCTATATGCAAAAAGCATGCTAATTTATGTGATTATTTATTAAATTTAAAATTTCTACACAAGATAATGCTAATCCTGCTCTATTATTATCGATCATAACCATAAAAGATAAACTACGTTTATCAATATCATGCATTTTTAATCTAGTAACTACAATATCATTTTCCTCCTGTAAATGAGTCACAGGAGTAATGATATCATCATTAATAAATTTAATATATGGAATTTGATTTAAACAAGAGCTCACACTATCTATATCTACATCTTCTTCAAGCTCAACATAAACATTTGCACAATGACCATAAAATATAGGCATGTAAATGCAACAAATACTTAGTCTATCTTCAAAATCATCCAACATCGAATTTACTTCATAAATCACATTGTTTTCAAAACTAGTATTTAAATTATTCTCATAATCACCAACTTTAGGAATTAAATTAAAAGCCATTTGTGTTTCAAATGGTGAATTGTCTGAACTTTGACCATTAAATAAACATATTGCCTCATGAGCTAACCCTTCTGTACCTAATAGACCAAGTTCTGAAACTGATATTAATGAGGTAATATTTGCCCTAGCAACACCAAATTCATCATGTAATGGTGCTAATGTTTGAGCAAGCATGGTACTTGTAGGATTTGCAATACTAATAATCTTATGATCTTGTATAGATTGTTTAACTAGATATGGAGTTAAACGAGGATTTACTACTATACTTTGTTCATCTTTATAAAAATAATTAGAACAATCAACTACTATAGTATTACTAGTTTTTAAGACATGCTCAAGTCTGATGCTTTCATCTTTTGTACACATTAAAAAAAATACATCTACACAATCAAAGTCAAAGTCATTAATTGAGCTAATTAAATAATTTTTATTTTTAATGCTGATTGCATCAAAATCACCATCTAATGGAGATAATGGATATACATTATCAAAACTAAGATTGCTATTATTTAATAATTCTATAAAAATCTTACCAACATCTGTATCGTAACCATATATTGCAATGTTTAAAGCCATTATAAACCCCATTAAAAATATAGATTAAATTACTTACCTATTTATAGATAATAATAAAATACTAAAGTAGCATGCTTTTTAACTAAAGCCTACAGCATTATAAATAAAAAAGACTTTGAGTTTATAGTCCTCAAAGTTAATGTCAACCTAAACAATTTATTTTATCATTTTAACAAAAATAATTTATATTTTAAAATTAATGAGTTGATATGTTACATCTTTTAGTGTGCTATTTTAACATGTTATCTACTATTAGCCTTAATATAGTTTGATCTAGTAAAGTTAATATAATTATAAATTATTTGATTTTTATAATAAAAATCCCGTTAAGGTTATACAACCTAACGGGAAAAATGACAATTATTGATAATTAATTAATCATACCCAGGATCTTAAGAGATTATAAAAAAATTACAAGTTAGCTATATTTTTATAACATTATAAGGAATTTAGATAAAAAATATAATACAAACAGTTAGTTATAATTAGGCTTAAATATATTAAGAGCTTTGATTCTATATTTTTTTGAAGCATTTTTTCCAATATTCTTGGAAAAACTTTTTTAGGTGTAAATGATAAATTGTATCTATTTATGTTGTACAAAAAAGAGACCTCTCTATACTGAATTTTAACCCAAAAAAGCACAAAGGAGGTCTCACGTGCTATTGTATAAAAATC
>CALXNP010000027.1 GCA_944389785.1 uncultured Anaerobiospirillum sp. | reverse complement strand
AACAAGCTATAATACAGAGGGCGAAAAAATTATAGAATAAATGAATAAACCACTATTTTTTCATGCGAAACTACTATTCATTTTTAAGTTTAGTTGATAAAATGCTATACAAGACTTAAAATTATAAACTTGATGTAGTTATTAGACGTTAAAATTCACATGTACTCTGTTTACTATTTTAAACAAGATTTAGTAAGTTAAAAATCTACTACATCTAACAGCTATTAACTAATTACTAAATTAGTTAAAGTATTTCACTTTATGTAAACTCTTGTTCATTTAAGCTCATAAAGATAATTATGCAAAATATTGTTATCCGTGGTGCTCGCACTCATAATCTAAAAAACTTAAATATAACTATTCCTCGTGACAAACTGTGTGTAATCACTGGTTTATCAGGCTCTGGCAAATCTTCCTTAGCTTTTGATACATTATATGCAGAGGGACAAAGACGCTATGTTGAGTCTTTATCAGCTTATGCTAGACAATTTCTACAGCTTATGGATAAACCAGATGTAGATAGTATTGATGGTTTATCTCCTGCTATTTCAATAGAGCAAAAATCAACCTCTCATAATCCTAGATCTACAGTTGGCACTATCACAGAAATTCATGATTATTTGCGTCTACTCTATGCCCGTATTGGTGTAGCTTATTGTCCTACTCATCATACAGTATTGAAAGGTCAAACCATTTCACAAATGGTAGATGAAACCTTACAACTACCTCAAGGTAGTAAATATATGATACTAGCACCTGTAGTTAGAGGACGTAAAGGTGAATATAAGCAGTATTTGCAAAGTTTAGCTAAAGATGGTTATATCAGAGCACGTATTGATGGAAATATATGTGATCTTAATGATCCACCAAACTTAGATTTACATATTAAGCATAATATCGATATTGTAGTAGATAGAATAAAAATTAGAGATGAAATAAAACCTAGAATAGCTGATTCTATTGAAACAGCACTAAAGCTAAGCTCTGGTCTTTGTTCTATTGTTCCTATGGATGAAGATAATACTATAGAGTTATTCTTTTCATCTCAATACTCATGTCCTCATTGTGGTTACTCTATAAGTGAACTTGAACCTCGTAACTTTTCTTTTAACAATCCTCATGGAGCTTGTGAAGAATGTGATGGTCTTGGAGTAAAGATGGTTTTTGCTGTTAATAAAATAGTACCTGATGAGCAAAAATCCATAGCAGAAGGTGCAATTATAGGTTTTGATAAACGTTCTTTTTTCTATTTTAAACTATTAGAATCTGTAGCTGAACATTATCAAATAGATCTAAATAAGCCTTTTTATCAGTTAAGTGAAAAACATAAGAATATCATTCTTTATGGTAGTGGCAGTGAAATTATTGATCTTAATTTTACTAATGCTGATGGCTCACGTCACTATAGTAAAAAAGCTCCTTTTGAGGGAGTAATACCTAATTATCAAAGGCGCTTACATGAAACTAATTCAGATCTTGTACGTGAAGAGTTAAGTAAGCTGATGATTTCAAAAACCTGTAATGCTTGTAATGGCACTAGACTAAAACTAGCTTATCGCAATGTATTTGTTGCTGATAAAAGCTTACCACAACTAAATGAGTTATCTATAAAACAGTGTTTTGAATTTTTTGATAAATTAGCTTTAACTAAACAAGAGCAAAATATAGCTACTCGTATTCTAAAAGAAATTAAAGATAGGCTATCTTTTTTACAAAATGTTGGTCTAGATTATCTAAGCCTTAGTCGCTCAGCAGAAACATTATCAGGTGGTGAAGCTCAAAGAATAAGACTTGCAAGTCAAATAGGTGCTGGACTAGTAGGTGTGATGTATACTCTTGATGAACCTAGTATTGGTTTACATCAAAGAGATAATCAAAAATTACTTGATGCTTTAGTACATTTACGCAATCTTGGTAATACTGTTATTGTGGTAGAACATGATGAAGATGCAATTAGACAGGCTGATTTTATCTTAGATATAGGTCCTGGTGCTGGTGTACATGGAGGTAATGTAGTAGCTAGTGGCAGCTTACAAGATATTATGCAAAATGAAAACTCTCTAACTGGACAATATCTAAGCGGTAAAAAAACTATTGCCATACCAAAAACTAGAGTTAAATTTAATAAAAATAAAGTGCTTAACCTTGAAGGGTGTTGTGGTAATAACCTTAAAAATGTCAGTATTAAAATACCTTGTGGAACTTTATGTGTAGTTACAGGAGTGTCTGGTTCTGGTAAATCTACTTTAATTAATGATACTTTAACGCGCATAGCTCTTAAAGAATTAAATGGTGTTACACAAATCGAAGAAAGTGCTCCTTATAAAAAAATTACAGGTTTAGACAACTTTGATAAAATTATATGTATTGATCAAAGCCCTATAGGACGTACTCCGAGATCTAATCCGGCAACATATGTAGGCTTATTTCAAAGTATACGTGATCTCTTTGCTCAAACCCCAGAGGCTAGAGCAAGAGGTTATAATGCAGGACGTTTTTCCTTTAATGTTAAAGGTGGTAGATGTGAGGCATGTCAAGGTGATGGTACTATTAAAGTTGAAATGCATTTTTTACCTGATATTTTTGTTAAATGTGAACAATGTGATGGTAAAAGATATAATAGAGAAACTTTAGAAGTTACCTATAAAGGAAAAAATATATCTCAAGTACTAGATATGACTATAGAAGAAGCTTATAACTTCTTTGAGGCTATTCCTCAAATAGCTAAAAAACTTAAAACATTACTAGAGGTAGGATTATCCTATATTACCTTAGGACAAGCTGCTACTACTTTTTCAGGTGGTGAGGCTCAAAGAATAAAATTAGCTAAAGAACTATCTAAACGTTCAACTGGTAAAACTTTATATGTATTAGATGAACCAACTACAGGTTTACATTTCCATGATGTTAAACAACTGCTAGATGTCCTCTTACATTTAAGGCAGGAAGATAATACTGTGGTTGTAATTGAGCATAATCTTGATGTAATAAAGTGTGCTGATTACATTATTGATTTAGGACCTGAAGGTGGTGATAATGGTGGTACAGTATTATGCTGTGGAACACCAGAACAAATCATTAAATGTGAGCAATCTTACACTGCTAAATTTTTAAAACCAATTTTACAAAGAGGCTATTAAAGGAGCAAACTATGTATGAATTATCTTCAAAAGAATATGATGCGGTATTAAAGCTTAATGCAGAATATCTGCAAAATCATTTTTTTAGTAAAATTAATGAAATCAATGGTTTTTATATCATTGTAGATAAACTAGAAGGTCCTATATTATTAGAAGATCAAGAGCAAGATGAAGATAATCAAAAATATAATCTTATTCCTGTATTCTGCCATGAGCGCTATGCACAAGATTATATTAATACTAACTTAAATAGTGATCATAAAGTGCAATTTGTCAGCAAAGAAGCTTATTTTAATGCTTGGGAAAACTTTGCTAAAGAAAATAATATTATGTTTGCCATTATGCCTATTAATGATGAATTTTGCGTAAGTGATACTTTATTTAATAAAGTTTAAATTACTCTTCTTGATAAACTTTGATATTTTGTTCAATACAAAGTTTATCATTCTTACTTTTTTTATAAATTTGATATGAGTTTACTATATTTTGCCAAAGTATATAAAATCCTGTAGTTATAGCACCTTGTGGATTCAAATAGCTAGTTGCTAAATATATACCAAAAACCATATTTTTTTGACCAAAACTTTGGCCTGCACTAACTTTATACCCATACGCATACCCTATAAGCCTGCCTATAATAAAATGCATTAAACAAATTATCAAACCCACTATGGCTAATATAATTAAATCATTAAAATTAAGCTTTGAAAAATAAACAGTAGCCACAGCTTTACCTGCCACAACAGATAAGGTTGAGCACCATAAATAAAAAGATAAATCTTTTGCTTTAAGTACAATTGTTGATGCTAAACTACTTTTAAGCTTTTTGAGTATAATAGCAATAATTAATGGACTGATAAGCATAGGTAAAGTCATGTAACTTATATCTAAAAATTCCTCAATAAAATTAAATTCTAAACTATGCTTTGCTAATGGAAAAATTAATGGAATGAAAATAGCTGCTACTATATTATTAATTAAAATATAACTAGTAACCTTACTTTGAGAGCCTCCTATTTTATTAGCGATCACGGAAGCAGCTGCTGCTGTAGGCACAACCATACAAGCTAAAGCTCCATATAAAATTAATTGTAACTTAGTATCTTGTATGTAAAACAAGTAAAGGGCAATTAAAAAAGCTCCAAAATAATCTAAGCTAATTAAAATAAAATGCCATTTATTTAATTTCATCTGATCTAATTTAACTTTTAAAAAAGCTAAAAATAGCATAGTAAAAATTAAACAAGGCACAATATAATTAATAATATTTCCTAAAAATTGAGCATAAGGGTGTAAAAAATCTACCTTTTCAAAAAGAAAAAAACAACTAGCTCCAATAGCTAGAGCTATTAAAAGCATAAATGATTTTAAAGTTTTGATAAAGGAACTTAACATTTCTTAACCTAAAACTATTAATTACCTAGCAATTATACTTTATGTAAATAATACTCTTTAATTTTAATTTAAAATACCAATATTTAACTGCAGAGCTTCAATTGTGCTAATTGTACTTTAATTGTGCTTAAATAATATGCTGACTTTTTGTAGTTTGAATGCTAAATATTAGAATTTTGCTAAACAAAACTAGTTGATTTAGCAAAATTCTTAGTTAATATACTACTTTTGATAATTTATTAATTTTCAACTAAGAAAAAATCATTAAGTTTAAAAATAGTAATAAGCCCCATCAACTCTGAAGGAACATGAATTAATTTAAGCTTAACATTTTCTCCTTTACTTTTAGCAAATTGCACTAAAAAAGCTACAGCTGATGAATCTAAATAGCGCAGCTGACTTAAATCAACTACATCTGCTTTAAATATCTCATCTTTTTGAGCATAGTAACTTATAACACTATCAACTCGCAAATCAGTAGGCTTAAATAATTGCATTATTGTTTTGCCTTTAAAATCTTAATAGCCTCATCAATACCCTTATTTTTGATAATAGGACCAAGTTCTGATTGCTTTGCTTGTAACATACTGATATTTTCAGCAACCATATCGAAAACTTTCCATTCATTAGTATTATTATTGCGGCGTAATTTAAAAATAAGCTCTATATCTTGTTTACCAGCTTCTTTAATTAAATATTTAATACTAATAATACTTTCTTTACTATTATCAACTTTTCTATAAGGAGCAAGTTCAAGCTCTTGCTTATCATATTTGCCTAAAACATCAGCAAAAGAGCTTACTAAATAGTTTTTAAAAGCTTCTGTAAACTCATCTCTTTGTGTTGCTGAGGTTGTCTTTAAGCTAGGACCTATAACCTTATAAGCTGCATAACGTACATCTACATAAGGTATTAAATCTTTTTCAATTAAAGCTTGCATAAAAGCTTTATCTGTGACTTTATCTTTATTGGCCTTTATATTATCTAAAGTTTGCTTGGCAATTTGATTTAAACTATTATAAGGATCCGTTAAGTCTAAATTACTAGCATAAGCCTGTGATACAAAAGCATAAATAACTAATGCACTTAATATGTATTTGATTTTAGCTAATATTTGCATAAATCTACTCCTCTAATTAGCTGTTGTATTTTGTGTATTATCAGTAGTATCTTTATTGTCACTAGATGAATTATATAAGAATTTAGCGATTAAATCCTCTAAAATAACAGCAGAGCTAGTATCAGTAAAGTAATCTCCATCTTTTAAGTAAGTACTGCCTAACTCCTCGTCATAAAAGCCAGGAGTGACACTGATATATTGTTCACCAATAATACCTGAAGTTAAAATAGAAGCTTTTGATTCTGAAGATAAATTATTGTACTGACTATTAATAGCCATCTGTACTATAGGTACATAATCTTTTGTATCTAAATAAATATTTTCAACTCTACCAATTAATACACCACCTATACGTACAGGAGCTCTTAATTTTAATTGTCCTATATTGTCAAATTTAGCACTTAAAGTATAAGTATCACTTTGTTTGTTTAAAACTAAACCAGCTACTTGTAAAGCCATAATTACAGATGCTAGTAAGCCAAGCAGCATGAAAATACCAACTAATAACTCAACTTTTGAAAAACGCATTATAAACTCCTAAAACATTAATGCTGTAAGCACAAAATCTAAACCTAATACAGCAAGAGATGACTGTACTACTGTAGCTGTAGTGGCTTTACTAATACCAGAAGATGTGGGTTTACAATCATAACCATTAAATAATGCAATCCAAGTACAAGCTATTGCAAAAACAAAAGCTTTTACTACCATAGCACCAATATCATCAACTAATAATACTGAACTTTGCATACCTGAAAAATACACACCCTCATCTAAGCCTAACCAATCAACACCGACTAATTTACCCCCATAAATACCTACAAGGCAAAACATCATAGATAATAGAGGCATAGAGATAACACCGGCCCAAAAACGAGGTGATATGATACGGCGTAATGGATCTACACCCATCATCTCCATTGATGATAACTGTTCACTAGCTTTTAATTGTCCAATCTCAGCAGTTAAGGCTGAACCTGCACGTCCTGCATACAATAAAGCAGTTACTACAGGACCAAGCTCACGAATTATGGCTAAAGATACTAACTGCCCTAATGATCCTGTAGCCATAAAATCTTTTAGAATATTAAAGCCTTGCAAACCCAATACCATGCCTATAAATAAACCTGACACTATAATGATAATTATAGATAACACACCTATAAAATAAATTTGAGCAACTAGTAATCCAAAGTGTTTTTTAAAATTTGGCTTACCAATTAAAGCATGGTATAACATAATGGTAGCTCTGCCTAAGGAGGCTATTTTACCTATAGCATAATTACCTAAGCTTCCTATAAAATTTAGCATTAAAGTTCCTTTATATATGAAGTTTGTGATTTTAAATTAAAAGCAAAAGGACCATCATACAAACCATTGATAAATTGCTTTATCATAGGATCATTACTATTTTTGATTTCCTGTGTAGTACCATGACCTAAAACTTTTGCATTGTGTAGGATATATACATAATGAGCAATTTCTAAGACCTCAGCAACATCATGAGTTACTATAATTGAGCTAATATTTAAATGTGTATTTAAATCCTTAATTAACTTAACTAATACACCCATCGTAATTGGATCTTGTCCAACAAATGGCTCATCATACATAATCATTAAAGGATCTAGTGCAATTGCTCGAGCTAAAGCAGCTCTACGGGCCATGCCACCAGATAGCTCTTGAGGATATTTGTAAGCAGCTGCTCTAAGACCAACTGCTTCAAGCTTCATTAAAACAAGATCTCTAATTAAAATATCTGGTAATTTAGTATGTTCACGTAATGGAAAAGCTACATTTTCAAAAACATTAATATCAGTAAATAAAGCTCCACTTTGAAAGAGCATACTCATCTTTTTTCTAACTTCATAAAGCTTTTGCCTAGAAATTCCATTAATCTCATCTCCATCAAAGATAATACTACCTTGAGTTGGCTTTAACTGTCCTCCAATTAAACGTAATAAAGTAGTTTTACCTGTACCTGAGGGTCCTAAAATAGCAGTAATTTGACCTCTTTTGATATTTAAACTAATATCATCATAAATCACATTGCCACTATAAGAAAAGCTTAGATTTTTTATCTCAACTATATTTTGCTGCATATTTATACCTAAATAGCCTATATATCCTGTATATTTTACTAGTTTAGTATATTTTGCAAAAAAACTAAGTGTTTTTTATAAAATTATTCAAAATCTTCTAGACCCTAAAACTATTTAGATATAAATTTATTATTAATTTTTAAAACACTTTATTATTAAAAAACAATATAATATCATTACAAATTTTGGGGATTTAAAATTATTCATTTTATGGGGAATACATAATGGAAAACCTAGAGCCAAGCAAGTATATACTATCTAATATAGAATCTGATGAAAAACTTGTATATGTTATATCTAGCTCAAAAGGATTATTTAATTCAAATCCTGACATTGCTATAACAACTAAAAGAATTTTTAGTAGAGATAAAGAAAGCAACTCGCAAAACTTTCCTCTAGCAAAAATTAAAAATGTAGAAGCGATACCAGAAAAAGGACTTTTTGGTCGTGAAAAGAAAAATGGAGAAGTTGTTATTTACGGTCCTTATAAAGCTAAGATTGTAATAAAAACAAATGATGTTGAGGAACTGACAACTAAAATAAGAAGCTATTTAAGCAAACTTAAAAGCAAATAAAAATAACAATATGATAAATTAATCTTTAAATAAAATTTATTTAAGCTATTGCACGTTAACTACAATAGCTTAATCTTCATTACATTATCATTAAATTTTGCTTAAACCAAGCTACTGCCTTATTTATATTAAATAGTTAATACTAACAAAATTTTTATTATAACTAAAACAGGCCATTGAGTAAGTTAAAAATATAAAGGCATTTATAAAAGTTCTTAAATATAAAAAAATAAATACCATATAATTAGATGTTACATGTATAGTATATTATTTAATTACTAAATAGTAGTTCTTAAAATTTTACAAAAATTAATTACACTGCATAAAAAGAAGATATACATAATCCCCATAATATTTTCTACCTTTAAATTTTTACTTATGTGTATATAGTTAATTTCATGAACAAATATTGTATATTTCTTGCATAATTATATGATTGTTTAAGAATTTAAATGCTATAATTTTCTAGTATTACTATAGTAATTAAAGGATAAAACATGCTAGCACAAAAGCTTAAAAGCTCTGCTATAAGAGTCTTAAAAGAAGAAGCTAAAGCTATTTTAGCTTTAGAGCCATATATTAATGATGACTTTGTTAAAGCTTGCACCACTATAATGGAATGTAAAGGTAAAGTTGTATTAACAGGTGTTGGAAAATCAGGTCATATTGCAAGTAAAATAGCCTCAACTTTAGCAAGCACAGGTACACAAGCTTTTTTTGTACAAGCAGGAGAAGCTGCTCACGGTGATCTTGGAATGATAGGTGATAAAGATGTAGTAATTGCTATCTCAAATTCAGGTGAAGGCAATGAACTTAAATTAATGATTCCTATTTTGAAGCGTCGTGGTATACCTTTAATTGCTATTGTAGGTAATGCTAAATCAACACTAGCCACTTCATCTGATATAGTCTTAATTGCTCATGTAGAAAAAGAAGCTTGTCCATTAAATCTAGCTCCAACATCAAGCTCAACAGCAGAACTTGTTATGGGTGATGCTTTAGCAGTTGCTCTTATTGAGGCTACTGGTTTTAATACTAACGACTTTGCTTTACATCATCCTGGTGGTGCTTTAGGACGCAGACTTTTAGTTAGATGTTCAGACCTTATGCATACAGGAGATGCATTACCAATAGTACATAATGATAGTTCAATTAAAGATACTTTAATAGAAATGACACAAAAAGGTTTAGGCATGGTATGTGTTTTAGATAACAACAATAAACTTTGTGGCGTTTTTACTGATGGAGACTTAAGAAGAACTTTAGAAAAGCAAATTCCTATTGCAAATAAGGTTTGTGATGTTATGAGTAAAAATGTTGTAACATTAAAAGCTCAAACTCTAGCAGCTCAAGCATTAAAAATAATGCAAGAACGCAAGATTAATGGTTTTGTTGTAGTAGATGATGACAATAATGCTGTAGGTGCTTTTAATATACATGATCTTTTACGTGCAGGTATTTTATAAATGGAATATACACAAACTCTTCATGGACATATACTATCTTCTAAGCTTAACTTACTTAAAGATATTGAGTTAGTTGTATTTGATGTTGATGGTACCTTAACCGATGGTGGTATATATCTTGATAATAGTGGTCTTGAATTTAAACGTTTTTATGCTAAAGATGGTTTAGGCATAGGACTATTAAGCCATTTCAATATTGCTACAGCTATTATTACAGGCAGACACTCTAAGCTTGTTGAACGTCGTGCTCAAGAGCTTGATATTAAGTATGTAATGCAAGGTATATCGCAAAAAGATATTGCTTTAAAAGAAATTAAACAAAAAATTAATTTACAAGGCAAATGTCTATGTGTTGGTGATGATTTAAATGATTTACCTATGTTAGAAAAAGCAGATGTCAAAGCAGCACCACAAGATGCTAATACTTATGTTAAAAGTATTTGTGATATTGTCTTAAATGCAAAAGCAGGTCATGGAGCTGTACGTGAGCTTTGTGACTTAATCTTAATAGCTAAAGGTAATATGACTTTAGAAGGTGCTTTACTTAATACAGATAAATATAAATGTAGCAGGCAATAAATATGACATTAAGATCTATAATTGTTAGTATTATCCTAATCTTAGTAGCTGTCTCTTTATATACCTACTCAAATTTTAATAAAGTAGATGAAAGTAAAAGTATTATTAAGCAATACCCAAGCTTTATTGCTAATAATTTTACAACTAAAGTTTTTGATAAGGATGGTTTTTTAAAAAATAAATCATCTACTCAAGAAGTAGAATATTACAGCAATAAAGATCTTATATTAGCTACAAACTCACAAATTTATATGTATGATAAAGACAGTACACAAAAAGCTTATAGCTTACATGCAGATAAAACTAGCTTTATTGTAGGTAAATCTGGTTTACTGCAAGGAAATGTAATAATCAAACCTCTTAGCAATGATACGACTTTTTCATCGATCACAAGTGATGATGTACATATTAACCTTATAGAAAATAAAGTTTATTCAGATAAAGAACTAGTAATAAAAGGTACAAGCTTTGAAAATAAAGGTCAAGGCTTTGTAGTAAATTTAGATAATAAAACTATTGAGATTAAAGGTAAACCTCATGCAACATATCAACCTTAAGAGCCTCTTTTGTAGTGCTTTTTGTCTATGTCTTGCTCATAATGCTATTGCTCTTGAGTCTGACTATAAACAGCCTATTAATATAAGCTCACAAGAACAAATAGCTGATCTAAATAGTAATTTAGCTAAATTTATAGGCAATGTCATTATTACTCAAGGCAGTATTGAAATTAAAGCAGATAATGTGACTATCAAGCGTAACAATAAAGGTAAACTAGATAGTGTAATTGCTAACGGTAATCCTGTAAGCTTTAAACAAACATTGGATGATGGAAAAAAAATTAGCTCAAGATCTTCTAAACTTGAATATATTACAGCTAAAAATGTTATTGTAATTTCAGGTAAAGCTTTAATTCAACAAGGTGAATCAAAATTATCAGGTGATAGGATAGAATATAATCTAAATACTAGAACAATGAAAGCAAATACCTCTGCTGTGCAAGGAGGTAGAGTAAACAGCACCTTCATTCCATCAGAGGTAAAAAATGATAAGTAGTCTTAATGTCAACCACCTAAAAAAAACTTATAAAGGACGTGTAGTTGTAAAAGATGTAAGTTTAACAGTAAAATCTGGGTCTATAGTTGGTTTATTAGGGCCTAATGGTGCTGGTAAAACTACATCATTTTATATGATTGTAGGAATTATCTCTACAGAACAAGGACAGGTCTTAATTGATGATCAAGACATTACTAATATGCCTATGTATAAGAGATCACAATATGGACTTGGATATTTACCTCAAGAAAACTCTATTTTTAGAAAACTTAGTGTTGAACAAAATATCATGTGTGTACTTGAACAGCTCAAAGGTCTATCAAATGGTGAAAGACAGCAAAGATTAGAGTTGTTGCTAGAAGAGTTTTCTATTACTAAAATCAGAAAAAGTTTAGGTATTAGCTTATCAGGTGGTGAAAGAAGAAGAGTAGAAATAGCAAGAGCCATAGCAGCTTCTCCTAAATTTATTTTATTAGATGAACCTTTTGCAGGTGTTGATCCTATTTCTGTATCAGAAATTAAAGGTATTATTATGCATTTAAAGCAAATGGGTATTGGTATTTTAATTACAGATCATAATGTAAGAGAAACACTTGATGTTTGTGAAAAAGCTTATATTTGTGATAGAGGAGAAATTATAGCTTCTGGTAGTGCAAGTGATATTTTGAACAATGAAAAAGTAAAAGATGTATATCTTGGTAGCTCATTCTCTTTATAACAATAATAAAAATAACGTAAGGTATATAATAATGGCAGGTTTAAATAATTCACTACAATTAAGAATATCTCAAACACAAACATTATCAATGACACCCCAATTGCAGCAAGCTATTAAATTGCTGCAGCTTTCAACATTAGAGCTCGTACAAGAAATTAATCAAACAGTTGATTTAAATCCTTTATTAGAAATTGATGATAAAAATAATGATAATATTGAATCATTAGATGCGATACAAGAACAAGAAATACAAAATGATCAAAATTTTGATGTGTTTGATAATGACAATTTAGCGAATAGCACTGTAGATATTAGTCTTGCAAATACAAATGATACTAATCTAAATTTTGAAAATGAAAATATAAATCATCTGCTTGATAATACAGATACATCAACAAACAATATTAGCCATAATGCAGATGAATTTAATACAACAAATAATCAAGATCAACATGATAGTTTAAATGATAATTACCGAAGTGAAAATTATATAAAAGATGTAAAAAATGGTTTAAAAAATTATGATTTAGAAGATAGTATATATGAGGGTGAAACTACTACTAGTTTAAAAGATCATTTAATGTTTCAATTAGATCTCTCACCACTTAAAGGTAAAGATTATTTAATTGCTCAAATGATCATTGATGGTATTGATAATTCAGGTTATCTTATCGAAAATTTAGATGATATTTTAAACAGTATACAATTGCAATATAGTGATACTACTATTGATGACATTACAGCAGTGTTAAAACTAGTACAGCATTATGATCCTTTAGGTGTTGCTTCACGTAGTGTAAAAGAATGTTTATTAATTCAATTGCAAGAACTTGATCAAAATAATAGTGTTGTAAAAAAAGCTATTAAAGTAGTTTTAGATTATTTAAATCTTTTATCTAATAAAGATTTTAGATCCCTATGCCAAAAACTATCAGTTAAAGAAGATGAGCTAAAACTTATTGTTGACCTAATTAAATCTTTAAATCCAAGACCAGGTCTTAGCATCTCATTTAGCAAATCAGATTACATTATACCTGATGCAATCTGCTATAAAGATAAAGATGGTAATTATATGGTAGAGCTAAATAATCAAGCTATACCTAAAGTTAAAATTAATGAGTCATATAAAGCATTAATGAACCAAACTAAAACTAAAGAAGATAAGCTCTTTTTTAAATCACATCTACAAGAAGCTAGTTGGTTTTTACAAAGTTTAGATAAGAGAAATGATACCTTACTTAAAGTAGCAAAACAGATCGTTTTACATCAGCAAGATTTTCTGAAAAAAGGCGAAGAATATATGCAGCCTTTAATCCTAAATGATATTGCTAAAGAAACAGATCTACATGAGTCTACAGTATCACGTATTACTTCTCAAAAATATATACACACACCAAGAGGGACTTTTGAATTAAAATACTTTTTCTCCTCAAAAGTTAATACAGAGTCAGGTGGTAGTGCCTCTTCTACAGCAATTAGAGCACATATTAAAAACCTAATTGCAAAAGAAAATAAACGTCGTCCTTTATCAGATAGTCAATTAAGCAAAGAGCTTGAAGCACTAGGTATTATTGCAGCAAGACGTACTGTAGCTAAATATAGAGAAGCTATGGGAATAGGTTCATCATCGCAAAGAAAACTGTTAGTTTAGATAGCACACTCTTTTTATTATGCATTATTTTTACTAAAAATAGTTCAAAAAATTTAGTTATTTTTATAAAGTGCTCAGCTTAATCACATTTTGCGATCTTTAATTAGCTTTTTAAGTAAAAAAGCTTTATTATAAAAATAAACAAACTACTATTAATTTATCAACTATCCTCATAAGGGGATTAAGGAAGTAACATATGCAAATTACAATTCAAGGCGTTGGTGTTAAGGTTACAGATGCTTTAAATGAATTTGTTAATGACAAATTTAAGAAACTTGAACGCAAAGGTGATCTTATTAACTCCATTAGTGTTACTCTTAGTGTTGAAAAACTAGATCAAATTGCTAAGGCAGATATTCATGTGCCTGGTGATGTGCTTCATGCAGAAGCAACAGCTGAAAGCATGTATACAGCTATTGATGCTTTAATAGATAAAGTAGATAGACAACTTGTTAAGTTTAAAGAAAAACTTAAGCAAGAATAGTCTTGCATAATTATTATAATGTACTAGCTAGACCCTGCTTTTGCAGGGTTTAGTTTTTTTATATTCTGAAGTAGATTTAATTTATATTTGTATAATTAAAGCAAATATAATTTATTAAGACCTTTAGCTTTTTTAATAATTTTTTTAGCTTAATGTTTATTTTTGCTACAATAATACTAAGTAATTACTATATTGAGCTTTTATGAGTACTTTTAAGATTTTACCTAAAACTATTGTATTTCCAAATCTGCAATGTTTCTCTAAAAAAAGATTATTTGAAGAAATTGCAGAATGTGCCTCTTTCATTTTTAAAGTAAAAACAAAAGATATAATAGCAACTTTAAATCAAAGGGAGCAATATGGTTCTACAGTTGTAACTGATGGCTTAGCTATGCCTATAGCATTAGTAGTAGAAGCTGATGCTCCATTGGCTATATTAGCAATCTTATCTAATAGTATAGGTTTTAATACTGTAGATATGGATAAACAAAATGTAAATATAGTTTTCTCTTTCTTCTTATCTCCAAAAGAAGATTTAAAGCAATATGAATTATTATTAGAAAAACTTACTAATATTATGTCTAATCAAGATCTACTTACAGCTTTACGTAAAGTTAAGCATGACGAGAATAAAATTAATTTAATTCTAAATAAAATTGATGCATTGCTTTATGAAGAACTATTGGATAATGGAGAGCAAAAATGAATGATAATTTAGTAAAGCTAGTAATTATTTCAGGACGCTCTGGCTCTGGAAAATCCGTAGCATTACGAGCACTAGAGGATATCGGTTATTATTGTATTGACAATTTACCTGTATCTTTTTTACTTGAGTTAGTACAAACTGCTAAAAACAATTATCCTAAACTTGCTGTATCTATTGATATTAGAAATCTGCCTAAAAACTCAGATTCATTAAATATTATTTTTAACGAAATTAAAAACAATGATCAAATAGATAGCACTATTATCTATGTAGATGCTGATGATGCTGTTCTAACTAAAAGATATTTAGAAACAAGACGCTTACATCCCTTATCTAAAAATCACTTATCTTTAGATGAAGCCATTGTTACAGAAACAGCTAAATTGTCTTCATTAGCTATGCGAGCAGATTTACGCATAGATACATCAAATTTAAGCATACATGATTTAGCCAATGAGATAAATAAATTAATTTTAGGTAAAGTAGAAAAAAAATTAGTCATTGTTTTTGAGTCTTTTGGCTTTAAAAACGGCATTGCAAAGGATGCTGACTTTGTATTTGATGCTCGTTTCTTACCAAATCCTTTTTGGGATGAGAGCTTACGTAAGTATACAGGTCTTGATCAATGTGTTATCAATTTCTTTTTAAAATATCCTGAAGTTGATAGATATATAAAACAATTAGATGATCTACTTATGGAGCATTTACTACAAATAGAACGCTCTAATCGTTCTTATCTAACCATAGCTATTGGCTGTACAGGTGGTAAACATAGATCTGTATACATAGCTAATGCTCTTTATCAAAAATTTAAAGAGCGTAACTTAGCTGTACAAATAAGACATAGGACCTTAGATAAAATTCATAATTAATTTAAAATTATGAAGAAATTAAAGGTGTAGTAATATCTTCATTTAACATATATTCTTTAATTTTCTTTAGAGCTTGTGTCTCAATTTGACGTACTCTTTCAATTGAGATATTAAGCTCTTGTGCTAAATCAGATAAAGTTGCTTTACTATCATCAAGGTAACGTCTTTTTAAGACTAATAATGATCTTTGATCTAATTGCTTTAATGCTTTTTGCAGCTTTTCCTTTTCATAGTCTTCATAATCATTATTTTCATAATGTAAAGCAAAATTAGAGTTTTCATCCTCAAGATAAGCACTAGGTGAATAAGTTAATAAATTATTAGCTTCTTCATCACTGTTTGTACCTAAATCAAAACCAATATCTTTACCAGATAAACGAGTTTCCATTTCAGCTACATCTTTACTGCTAACTCCAAGCTCATTTGCAACTTGCTCTCTTTCACCATCAGTAAACCAACCTAAATGCTTTTTATTTTTTCTGAGTTTAAAAAATAATTTACGTTGTGCTTTAGTTGTAGCCACTTTTACCATACGCCAATTTTTAATGACATAGTCATGAATTTCAGCTTTAATCCAATGCACTGCAAAAGCTGCTAAGCGTCCCCCCACATCAGGATCAAAATGTTTAACAGCTTTCATTAAACCAATATTACCCTCTTGAATTAAATCAGGCAAAGGCAGACCATAACCAAGATATCCTCGAGCTATACTTACAACTAAACGTAAATGAGATAAAACAAGTTTTCTAGCTGCTTCAATATCATCATAATCTCTTAATCTTTTAGCTAAAGTAATCTCATCCTCTGCATCTAACATAGGAACACTACTAATAGCCTTCATATAACTTTCAATATTACCAACAGAGGCTACAAGCTCAGTGTGAGTATTTTTAGTAGTTTGTGTTTTATTATCTGACATATAACTCAAAGTTTTATAATTTCATCAACAAGTTCAAGACCAGCATCTTTATGTGTAATCATTATAATACCTTTGCGTAAATTTAAAATCCTATTTATTATTCTTTGCTCAAGATTTAAATCTAAGCCTTCTGATGGTTCATCTAAAAGTAAAAAATCACTTTTTTTACATAAAGCTCTAGCTAAACATAAGCGTCTTGCTTGACCACCTGACAATAAAATACCTGTATTACCAGTAAATTGTAATAATTTATCTGGCAATGATTTTACAAATTCATCAAGCTCTACTATTTTTAATAATTCATAAATTTCATCATCACTAATTTTTGGAGATATAGCTGTAAAAATATTCTTTATATTACCAGAAAACAAAGATAAATCTTGTGTAGCCACAGATAAATGCTCTCTTAAATTATCTTTATTTAAATTACTATAATCAATATTATTAGCTAAAATTTGTCCCTTACTTGGTTCATAAATAGCACTAATTAAACTAATAATAGTAGACTTACCTATACCAGATCTACCTTTAATAATATAATTTTTATTACATTCAAATTTTAAATTTACTTTAGATAATGTATTTTTTATACAACCTTGGTAAGCAAAATCTACATCTTTAAACTCAATGGTTGTTAATTTATCTTTTAATACATCAAGACCTTCATTTTCTTCTTTAGCCTTATTATCAACTAAATCAAAAACACGCTTAGCAGAAATCTTAACAGCTGCTAAATTTAAAAATGCAGCAGATAGGGGTGTAATTACTTCAAACATAGCCATAGAAGTAATTGCTAACATAATTAAATCATTAGCTGCAAGCTTAGATTGCATAAATAAAGGAGTCCCTATTAATAAAATAGCAATAACAATAAGCATAGTAAATGCTTGTAAAAAAGCTGTATTTAGTCCTTCTGCAAAATTTAAACGTGCATGTGATCTAGCTAAAACTTCTGCCTCTTGTTTAAATTTATCAGCAAAGATTTGAGTCTTATCCATTAATGTTAAATCAAATAAACCAAATGTTAAATCAGAAGCTTTATCATTTAAGTTATTAGCTTTTTCACTAATAGCTATAACATCTTTTTTTACATATAAAGAAATAATTATAGGAATTAAAATACCTGCTAAAAAAATAATAGTTAGCATACTCAAAGCTATATATATGTCATAACTTAAAAACCAAGAACAGACAATAACACTAACAATAAAAGCACATACAATTGGCATAAATTGTTTTAAATAGGCAAGCTCAAGCTTATCAACATCTGAGCGTAAACGCCTTTCTAAATCAGAGCTTTTAAAAATTGCCACATCCTGTGTTTTTAAATCTATAGCTTTAGTAAATAAATCTAATCTAAATACTGAAATAATTTTAAAGGTAGCATCATGAGAAAAAAGCCTATCAAAATAACGTAATACTGTTCTTAGCAATGCAAACATTCTAATCATAGCAGATGGTATAAAGATATTTAACACAGCTCCTGTAAAGCCTGCCACCCCCATAGCAGTAATAAACCAACCTGAGGTAGCCATAAGCCCTATTGAAGATAACGAAGCAATAACAGATACTAGTACACCCAATAGGGCTGCAAGTAATTGCCCCTTCATTAATCCTAAAAATCTAAATACTACATCCATATTAAACTCTATAAGTTTACAATTTCATCTGCAACATCAATAAGCTCTTGTCTATGTGCTGCCATAATTACAGTCTTATTATCTGCAATATTTAATAATGCTTGAATAAAAGCAGCCTGTGTATCTTTATCTAAACTTGCTGTAGGCTCATCTAGCAAAATTATTTTACTATTGTTAATTAAAGCACGTGCTAAAGCAATTAGTCTTGCCTCACCACCTGAAATACCAGAGTTATCATCTAAGATTTTATGCTCAAGACCATCTTCAAAGCGCTCAATTAGATCATTTGCTCCTACTTTCTTTAAAGCTTCAATTAAAACTTCATCTTGAATGTTGTCATTGTACAAGTCTAAATTACTTCTGATTGTTCCATAAAATAAATATGGATTTTGTGGAATATAAGTAATGTGCTTACGTAAAGATTTAATATCTAAACTTTCAATATCATGCTCATTAATTAAAATTCTACCTGCACTTTTTTCAAGTAAAGCTGCACATAACATTAAAGTAGTGGTCTTACCACTACCAGATGGTCCTACTAATGCTGTAATTTTATTTGGTTTAAAAGCATAACTTTTATGTTCAATACCAATACGTCCATCAGCATAAACAGCTTTTACATCTTCAAATTTAATAGCAACACCTTCAGATAAAACTTTATTTAAATCACAAGTGCTATTTTTAAGCTTATCACTATAAGCTAGCTTATCTTGACTATTTAACAGCTCTACCATTGTACTTGCAGCACCTAGAGCTTTCATACGTGCATGATAATTTTGACCTAAAGTTCTAAGAGGTAAAAAGAATTCAGGAGCACAAAGTAAAATAAATAAAGCTAAAGTATAGTTAAAACCATAATCATATACAGCAAAACCTAGTGTTACAGCACAAAAAGCAACACCTACTGTAGCAAAAAACTCTAATGCTAAAGCAGAAAAAAAAGCTACCTTTAAAACTTGCATAGTCTCAACACGCCATCTTTTATTTAAAAGATAGATTTTATTGATTTCATGCTTTTTAAGATTAAACAGCTTAATAACAACTAAGCGACGCATAGCTTCTTGAAAATGAGCAGATAATCTTGTTATTTGTAACCATTGTCTTTGATTTAATCTTTCTGCTTTTTTACCAATTAAAACCATAAATAAAGGTATTAAAGGACATAAAATTAAAAGAATAAATCCTTGTAGTGGACTTGCCACAAATACAGCAATTAATAATACTACAGGAATACTCATAGCATAACGTACAGAAGTTAAGTAATGAGTAAAATAAGGTACTATTTCATCTACAGCATCCACAAACACAGATGGAAGCTTAGCACTGCGGGCAAGAGATAAAGGACCTACCTTAATTAACTTATCTACTAAATGCTCTCGTATTTGCTTTTCAATCTGATAAGACATACTAGCATTTATTTTAGCCATAACCACTTTAAGTAAAAAACGTAAAACGACTAAAATAAAAGAGTAGTATAAGTAATTAAGATTGCTATTGTCTTGTTCTATTACAACAGGGCCTATAGCATAGGCAAGAGCTGCAAAAAATAAAGCAGTAAAAATTGCATCTACAAAAGATAAAACCATAAGTAGATGCAACTTGCTCTTTGCAGAGCCTCCTAGGCCTTTTAGCAAGGAGGCTGATTGTTGTAAGTTTTCTTGAGTATTAATTTAGTATTTTTCCCAAGCTTCAATTACATAAGCTACGCCAAAGGTAATGGCAATAGCACCTGCTAAACCGATAATCCAACCTAAATATAACATTTGTATTACCCTCTTTAGTGATAGCTTACGCTATTATCAGGTGAAGCTTTGCCCCACATTCTTGCATAAGCCCAAATAGTATAGGCAAGAGCAATTGGAACAAAGATTATTACAGCATATAACATCATTTGTAATGTTAAATGAGATGAAGTTGCATCCCATATAGTTAATGAAGATGCTGCATTTTTTGATGATGGCATTACAAATGGGAATAAAGCAACTGCTGCTGTAAGGATAGTAAAGGCAATACTTAGGCTTGAGTAGAAAATACCCTTACCAGCTTTACCGTTCTTACCACAAAAAGCTGCAAGTAGCATAAACAAGGTTGCTAAAACAGGAACCACAATCAATATAGGTAACTTCATATAGTTAGCAAATAAGCCATTATCTACTAATTCTACAGTTTTAGCTGTAATACTATGATATGAACCTTCAGGAGCTAATGCTACCAAATTCCAACCTTGGAATGTATAAGCCCAAGCACCTGCAATTAAGAATAGAACTACAGTGATCATACCACAAGCAAAAGCTACTGGTTTTGCTCTATCAGCAATAGTGTCTACTGTTCTTAATTGAATCCATAATGCACCTTGAGTTAAAAGCATACATACACTTACTAAACCACATAAAATAGCAAATGGATTTAGTAATGGCAATAATGCTGATAAGAAATAGCCATCATAGTGCCAACGAACATTTTCATCAGCCCAGAATGGTAAGCCTTGTAGTAAATTACCAAAAGCAACACCAAAGATTAGCATTGGGATAAATGAACCAACAGTTAAAGCAATATCCCATTTCTTAAGCCAAGATTCATCAGTCTTATGATTTCTATAATCAAAAGCTAAAGGTCTTAACCAAATAGCAAATAGCACTAAAATCATTGCCCAATAAAGACCTGAGAAAGAAGCTGCATAAACCTCAGGCCAAGCAGCAAAAATAGCACCACCTGCAGTAATCAACCATACTTGATTACCATCCCAGTGAGGTACGATAGTAGAAATTACAGCTGAGCGCTCTTTTGAGTTTTTAGCAACTTTAAAAACTAAAGTTGACACAGCCATATCCATACCATTAGTAAGTGCAAAACCGATTAATAAAACACCTACTAAAATCCACCAAATTACTTGGAGAGTCTCATATTCAAACAGCATTTGCGACACCTCCGTCTACATTATTTTGTTGCTTTGTGCTATCTTCAGGACCTTTCTTAATTGCTTTAACCATTAAAGTCATCTCAATGATTAAGAAAATGGTATATACACCAATAAAGAAGACTAAAGAAATAGCAAGATCAGTAACTGATAGCATTGATGTTGCTAAGAATGTAGGAAGTACACCATCAATAGCCCAAGGTTGACGGCCCATTTCTGCTAAAATCCAACCAGCTTCACAAGCTAAGAATGGAAGAGGTATTGATAATATTAAGATCTTTAAGAAACCCTTACGCTTATGAAGATCCTTTTTATACCATAAGAAGAAAGCAGCACCTGCTACTACAAGGCCAATAATAGTAACAAGACCTAACATAGCTCTAAAAGCAAAATAAGTAATCCATACTGAAGGAACTGAATCTCTAGCAGCTGCCTTAATTTCTAGATCTGTAGGATTATTTGGATCTGCAGCATGCTTCTCTAAAAGCATACCATAACCTAAATCTGCTTTATATTGATTAAATTGAGCTAAAGCCTGCTCTTTATCAACATTCTCATCACCACTTCTTAAAGCTTTTAAAGCAGTGTAAGCAATAGCACCATCTCTAATTCTTTGCTCATTTTGAGCTACAATATCACGTAAACCAGGTACTACTTGATCAAAAGAGTGAGTTGCAATTAAACCTAACAACCAAGGCACCTTAATAGCAAAGTCATTCTTCATCTCAGCTTCATTTGGAATAGCAAATAGTGACCAAGATGCTGGAGGCTCTTGAGTTTCATACTCAGCTTCCATTGCTGCTAATTTTGCAGGTTGATGTTGTGTAATTTGAATAGCTGAAATATCACCAGTGAGAGCTGAAGCACCCATTGCTAAGAAACAGAATGTTGCTGCAACAGTAATAGATCTCTTTGCCATTTCTATATGGCGATCTTTCAATAAGAAATAAGCTGATACACCAATAACAAATACAGAGGCTGTAATATAACCTGCTGCAACTGTGTGTACAAATTTAGCTTGAGCTACTGGAGATAGAACTAAATCCCAGAAGCTTGTCATTTCCATTCTCATCTTTTCAGCTGAGAAGGTAGCTGCTGTAGGATATTGCATCCAACCATTTGCAATTAAAATCCACATTGCAGATAAATTAGAACCTAAAGCAGTTAAACCAGTAATTACAAGGTGAGTACCTTTTGAGAACTTATTCCAGCCAGTAAAGAATAAACCAATAAAGGTAGACTCTAAGAAGAATGCCATTAAGCCTTCAATAGCAAGAGGAGTACCAAAAATATCACCAACATAGTGAGAGTAGTTTGACCAGTTTGTACCAAACTCAAACTCTAAAGTAATACCAGTTGCAACACCAATTGCGAAATTAATGCCAAAAAGCTTACCCCAGAATTTACACATGTCTTTATAAACAGTCTTACCTGTCTTGACATAAATTAATTCCATGATAAAAATTAACCATGAAATACCGAGGGTAAGAGGCACAAAGATAAAGTGGTAGAGTGAGGTGATAGCAAACTGCCATCTTGACAACTCGACCATTGTTTCGTTTATCATTTGAGCTAACTCCTAAAAAAAATTATAAATTAGTAGCATACATGCTACCTTATAATATACACTTTGCAACATAAAAAAAATTAAAGTGTAATTTTAGTCAACATTTGAAAAGTTTTAAGAAAAAAATATGATAAATTTTTATCAACAAGTAGGCTATAGTGGCTTATTAATCATTGTGCTATGTTTTATAGCAATTTTTGCCTCAATAAGGGGCGTTGTATTAGTTGTTTTAATAAAAAAACAAGCTAAATATGAAAATAGCATTGTAAACTCTATAGTTACGATGACTAAAAAACAAGATAAGGCATCTAGAAATCTAGTAATACACTCACTTATGCAAGTACATATGAAAGGAGTTTTTTCCTCTATGTACTTTTTAAAATTGTGTGCTGCTATAGGTCCTTTATTAGGTCTTTTAGGTACTGTTATAGGTATGGTAGATGTATTTTCTAATCTAGCTCAAAAAGCTATGCCAGACCCAAGTCTTCTAGCAGGTGGAATTTGGCAGGCTTTAATAACTACAGTAATGGGACTGTCTTTAGCAATTCCTGCATTAATAGTACACTATTACTTGCTAGTTAATTTACGTGATTTAAGAACTAAAATAACCTTAATGAGTGAGCTTAAAAATGAATGATTTTGATGATGATATACATGTAGATTTAACTCCATTGATTGATGTTATTTTCATGTTAGTTATCTTCTTTATTATGACTATGACATTTGCTGTCCCTAGCATAGATTTTGAGCTACCTAAAGCTCAAAGTGCTCAAGTAAGTGTCAATAGAAATACTATTAACATTACAATTAATAAAGAAGGACAGATACAACATGAAGGTGTAACTATCACCAAAGATGAGCTTATAGAACTTATTAAAAATAATAAAGAAAGTGTAATTAGTCTAGCTATAGCTAAGGATGCAGCTTCTGAATATCTAATTAATATTGCAGATATAGCAAGATTATATTCTCAAGGAAAAATGGCTATTTCTGTTATTAAGGATAATGGAGAACAATAAAAGTGATCAACGTAGACTTAGCTTCTAGAGCTTTAGGTTATATGGGCGTTTTTATAGCTCTAACTAGCTTTGGTCTGCTTAATTCTTATGAGTTTTTGACTATCCCTGATAAACAACATAGTCCTGTAAGTGTAACTATAAAAAGTAATGATGAAAATTTTCAAAGAATTGAAAATATAACACAAGATATCGCTAAAAATAATAATAATAATACAAAACTAGATAGTAATAATGCACCAAAAGATAACAAAAATACATACAAAATACAAACAAATGATCGTAAAATAGATTTAAATAATAAAACAAAAATAAATAAAAAAGAGATAAATAAGGTTGATAGTAAGAAAATTAATCATAAGGAAATAAAAAATATAGCTAAACAAACAAATACTAAAAACACTAAAAAAACTTCTGTAAACAATAATATAAAGACAAACAGCAACAGTATAGCTAAAACAAACACAAATAATAGTGATCAAACAAAAGATAGTGAGCAATTAAATAAAATCATTACTTCAGTATCAAATAGTATTTTAGATAAGATAAAAGACTCTTTAAGCTATCCTAAAAATGCTATTAAAAGAAAAATACAAGGTACAGTCTTAATAGAATTTACTGTAATTGATGGGGTAATACGCTCATTTAGAATAGCTAAAAGCTCAGGTTATCCGATTTTAGACGGAGCTGCAGAAAAACTTGGTAAAAAATTAATAGGTTTTAACACTAAATCAAATACAACAGAGTTAAAAATTAATGTACCTATACAATACTCACTGATAAGGTAAATTAATCAACAAGAGGTATAAAAATATACTACAGATTAAAAATGTATATTTAGTATCTATCCTAAATCCCCGTCCATTTTATAACTATCACATCATAACTCCCTTGCCCTGGTAGTTTTTTATCTGTATAACATC
>CALXNP010000026.1 GCA_944389785.1 uncultured Anaerobiospirillum sp. | reverse complement strand
ACAGATAATAATTTTAAAAAACTCATTAGTTTTTATAGGGGAGATAAAATAAAAAAATTTACTGCTCAATGTCGGTTATTTCATATATAATAGAATTATTAATTAACATTAATAAAATTGTTAATTAAAATTTTGGGGAGGTATGTTTATGAAGTATACACAAATAAAAACCTCAGGTGCTTTAGTTAATTTCTCTACTGCATTTTCAAAAAAAAGCTATGGTTTTGTTGGTTCATTTAAAAATGACAAGAGAAAGTTGTATGGTGATTACATTACCCTATCAAATGATTTAACAATTGGAGTAAATAAGATAAATCGATATGGGAAGCAAAACTAGAGCAGCGAGAGTTATTCATAATCAACAAGGTCAAAATCTAGAAATAAACCCCAGCAGTTTGTTCAACTTACTGGGGTCAGGACATAGGTGACCTCTTAAAATAAATAACATTATCTAAATAAAAAAGCTTAGTTTAATGTTAATAAATAATCAATCAATGGTACTAAATCATTAATGGTTTCAAATTCTCCCATATTAATCTTATACATACCATTAACAACTAATTCAGGTACAGCATCAATTTTAGAGGTTTCTGTAGCTTTATTATAAGATTGTACATAACCTAAAACAGCAAAAGAATCAAAAGTATGCTCAAGTTTCGTTTTAGCAATACCAATACTCTCAAACACTTTAAAAAAGTCAGCTTTACTCATAGGAATATTTCCATCTATGTGCATATTACTAAACAATGTCTTAGTAAACTGATCCTCTACACCTAAAACTAATGCACTAGCATAAGCTTGCTGTGATAATGGTCCCATACTGCCGCCTAATAAAGATACAGGATTTAAAACAAAATCAACTTTACCTTTATAATGATCCTGTAGATACTTGAAATTAGCCTGCATAGCAAAACAATGTCCACACCAAAAAGAGAAAAACTCTCTAATCTCTGATTTTTGAGTCTTTTGCTGTGAAACTATTTCATAGTGAACACCAGCTTTATACTCAATGGCATTTGCTTGTATTGAAGTTAAACATAAAGCTATTCCAACTAAAGCTAATAAAAAATTTTTAAACATATTTTATGTCTCTCTGTTTTAAACTAATAGCTAGTTTTATATCACATTTTTTAATTTTTTGGATAAAACTTATTTTTTTTATTAAGTATTATGCTTTTTGCTAAAGTTATGCCATTTTGATACTCGTGTATATAACTCTTGATAGTTAACTGTACTTGAACATAAAGAGTTTTTTAAATATAAACTAAAAAGCTTAAAACAAAATTTATATTTTAAAGCTAAAATTGATAATACATATAAAATCTTAACTTGTCTTTTAGTTATTTTATATCTATTGCGTTTATACTTTAAAGTCTTAATTGTTGCATAAGCCATAGCCACATTAAATAAACAAAATAATGCAAAACCGTTATTACTTTTAGGTAACTTTTGTATGAATAAAAGAGCATTATCAAGATGTGCACAGCACAACTGCATATAATAATCTATCAATTTTAATTCATCAGTATCATTATTATGATATGGAAGAAAAAAAGCTGCTCTTTGCTTGTCTTTTGATCTATCTTTTAAAATATTAGTTAATTGTAAACCTTCACCAAAACTTACAGATAATTTAATTAACTGTTCTTTTAATACGTTATCTTTTAGATCCAAACAAATAAGATTAGCTAAAAACTCTCCAACCACACCAGCTACACTATAACAATAACTATCTACATCTTCTTTAGTTGTGATATTGTGTGTTAAGCTATAAGCCATACCTTGACACATAATAGCGGCAGTATGGCAAATTAATACAAAGACTTGATGATCATAGCCTAAACTGCGGGCAAAGAGTTTGTCATAATCTTTAATTAAGGCATTTTCATAACTATTTGTACTTATTACTGATGTCATAATCTGTGATTTTAAAGTTTTTAGCTGATTTAATATTGCAGTATCAGTACATAATTGATCATATAATTTAGCTAATTGCTCCAATAAATTTACTTTATCTTGTATATTACAATTTTCATCATCTTCTATTGTATCCACAATGCGCAAATGCAAATAAGCATTAGCGATAATATCGATTAAGCGTGTATCTAATAAAGGTATAGTTAAAGCAAAACTTCTTGATACTTTTTGTAAATAAAATAATTGCTGCTCGAAACTTAAAACCTCAGTCATTACTTTAAAGTGGCTCATTTTTTGTTTATGCTCAAAAAAACTTATGAGCTATAATATTAACATAATTATTATCAATTGCATGAAATTATGTCTATCAAAGGAAATTAGCATGGCAAATACAACAACAAGAAAACATCCTCCTATTGGTAATCTTTTATTAAGAACTATGACAATGCCTGGTGATACTAACCCAGCTGGTGATATTTTTGGTGGTTGGATTATGGCTCAATTAGATATTTCTGGTGCTATATTGGCAAGAGAAATAGCTCAAGGCAGAGTGGTTACTGTAGCTGTAGATGCTATGTCATTTTTAAAACCTGTAGCTGTAGGTGATGTGGTCTGCTGTTATGGCAGATGCTCAAAAGTTGGCAGAACATCACTTAAAATAAATTTAGAATTATGGGTGAAAAAAATTTACGATAGTGAAGTTGCTACCCGTGATCTAGTAACAGAAGCCTGTTTTACCTACGTAGCTGTAGATAAAGATGGTAAGCCTCGCCCTCTGCCTGCAAATGCTCATGATATAGCTAAATATGGTATAGATGCCGCCTGTGTAGGTCTTAATGCTGATGGCAGCATAAAACAACATCAAACTGATGATGAAATATAAAGCAGTAACTTGCCAAATTTAAAAATATAAATTTGGCAAGAATTTATCTATTTATAGTTTGGTCTATAAGTTTGAGTCTTTGTTAAAAATGGCAAAATTTTAAAAATATTATCAACCACAGCTTCAAAACGTTCATTAAGTTTAGTATTAATACCATCTCTTAATGCATGGAATTGTCCAATTAAGAAAGTATGAATAAACTCTGCTATTAAATCTACATCACAATTTGATGGCAATTGATTGCGTCTTATGGCATTTTGTAAAGCTTCTTTTATATGAAAAATACGATTATTCAATAACTCACGTAAACGATCTTGAACCTTTACACTATCTTTTTCATCAGAAAATAAAACACTGCTTGTTACAGAGCATATAGTAGAAGTAAAAAAATTAACAGCAGCATCTTTTGAGTGTAAAATTACCCATTTTTTAAGACAGCCTAAAGGATCTGTTTCATTTTCACGTGTAGCAGCAATCAAATAATCAGGTATTTTGTTATCATAGGCAATACTTACACACAAATCGCACAAAATCTCACCTTTATCTTCAAAATGCCAGTAAATTGCACCTCTAGTTACATTAGCTTTTCTTGCTATATCAGATAAAGAGGTTTTTTCATAACCCAACTCTGTAAATAAATCTAGTGCTGCAGACAGAATTTGTTTTTTTGTTTGTAATGCACCTTCACGAGTCTTCTTGGTCATAGTAAAAAAGCTCCTTTTTTTAACAAGTTGTTTTATAATTAAAGATTATAACATACATCAGTGTATTTTTATGCAAGAATTAGAATATAATAAACACATTATAAAAATAATGTAACATTATAATTATGTAATTAAAAAGGAAATCATTAAAATGCATCCTTTCTTTTTTAAAGCAAAAACTCTCTGTGCTGTATCACTTTTGTCAGCAATTTTAATTAGTGCTTGCAGCGAACAGCAAGCGACAGCTCCTCAAGGACTTCCTGTAGATATATATCAGGTAAAAGCAATAGATGTACCTGTAGTATCACGTTTAACCGGCAGAGCTAACTCCACTCGTAAAGCGGAAGTTAGACCTCAAGTTAGTGGTATTATTCAAAAAAGACTATTTGTTGAAGGCTCCTATGTAGAGCAAGGGGAACAATTGTATCAAATTGACCCTGCTTTATATGAAGCTTCAGTAACTAGTGCTAAAGCTAATTTGCAAAGTGCTAAAGCTACAGAGCATGCTGCTAAATTAAAATCTGATAGATATAGAGAGCTTTTAAAAAGAAATGCTGTATCTAAACAAGAATATGATGATGCTAATGCAGTATATTTACAAGCAGCTGCTGCTGTACAAGCAGCTGCTGCTCAGTTAGAAACTGCTCAAATTAATCTTGCTTACACTAAGGTATATGCACCTATTTCAGGACAAATAGGTAAATCTGATTATACTGAAGGTGCCTTAGTTAGTGCCCAGCAGGCAAGTCCTCTTGCTACTATTCAGCAATTAGATCCTATGTATGTAGATTTAGGTCAATCTGTTAATGATCATATAGCTTTAAAACAAGCTGTAGCTGCAGGAAAGTTTAAATTAACAGGTGATAAACCTGTAGTAGATATCTTATTTTCAACTGGTGAAAAATATTCATATTCAGGCACTTTGGAATTTGCTGATGTTACTGTAGATCCATCAACAGGCATGGTAAATTTAAGAGCTGTAGTACCAAATCCTGAACATATTATCTTACCAGGAATGTTTTTACGTGGTGATATAGCTGAAGGTATGTTAAAAGATGCTATTGTAGTACCACAAGATGCCATTACTCGTGAGGCTGGCGGTAATAGCTTTGTCTACATTATTGATGAAAAAAATATGGCTCAAAGACAAAATATTAAACTTGGTGTTAATTATGAAAACTACTATGTAGTAACTGAAGGCTTAAATGTTGGTGACAAAATTATCACAAGTAATCTACAAAAAGTAAGATCTAATACTCCAGTAATAGACGCTAAAATGTTAGAACAACAGACTATGCCTAAAGAGCAATAAAATTAAGTAGGTAATAAAATGGCACGTTTTTTTATTAATCGTCCTATATTTGCTTGGGTTATTGCTATTGTTATTATGCTAGCAGGTTTACTAGCTGTAATAAATCTACCAATTGCCCAATATCCAACAATTGCACCACCTGCAGTATCTATCAGAGCCTCATATCCAGGTGCTGATGCTACAACTGTAGAACGTTCTGTAACACAGATTATTGAGCAAAATATGACAGGCCTTGATGGCTATATGTATATGTCAGCAAGTTCTGACTCATATGGTAATTCAGAAATTACAATTACCTTTGAACCAGGTACAGATGCAGATATTGCTCAAGTTCAAGTACAAAACAAGCTACAACAAACACAATCGCAACTACCAACTGTAGTACAACAAAATGGTGTTGATGTATCAAAGTCAACAAATTCATTTTTAATGGTTGTAGGTTTAGTAGCTAATGATGGTTTGCACACTAATACAGATATTGCAGATTATATCTCAGCTAATATTAAAGAACCTTTATCACGTGTAGAAGGTGTAGGTGATTTAATGGTGTTTGGTTCTGAATATGCTATGCGTATTTGGTTAGATCCAAGCAAAATGACTAATTTAGCAGTAACTGTACCTGAGATTAGTGCAGCTATCAAAGCTCAAAATGCTCAAGTAACATATGGATCATTAGGTGGTACTCCTGCTGTACCTGGTCAGCTATATGCTTACTCAATTACAGGACAATCCCGTCTTGAAAATGTAGAGCAATTTGAAAAAATTCTACTTAAAGTAAATGAAGATGGCACTAAAGTTTATCTAAAGGATGTTGCCCGTATTGAATTAGGCTCTGAAAGTTATCAAGTTGAAGGCCGTTATAATGGAACTCCAACATCTGGTATTGCTATTCGTCTATCTTCTGGTGCTAATGCTTTAGATACTGCTGAAAATGTAAAAAACTTGGTTACTGAGTTATCTCAATATTTCCCAGAGTGGCTTGATATTACATATCCTTATGATACAACTGAATTTGTTAAGGTATCTATTGAAGAAGTAGTACAAACATTAATTGAAGCAATTATCTTAGTTGTTTTAATTATGTACCTCTTCTTACAAAACTTTAAAGCAACCTTAATTCCATCTATTACAGTTCCTGTAGTATTGCTTGGAACCTTTGCTGTAATGTCAGTTTTTGGTTTTTCTATCAATACACTAACCATGTTTGGTTTGGTTCTAGCAATCGGTTTATTAGTAGACGATGCAATTGTAGTAGTTGAAAACGTAGAACGTATTATTCATGAGGAAAATTTATCACCAAAAGAAGCTACTGAAAAATCAATGGATCAAATTACAGGTGCTTTGATAGGTATTGCTCTAGTACTATCTGCTGTATTTGTACCTATGGCATTTTTTGGTGGTTCAACAGGTGTTATTTACCGTCAATTCTCTATTACTATAGTATCTGCTATGGTTTTATCAGTATTAGTAGCATTAATTTTAACTCCAGCTTTGTGTGCTACTATGCTTTCACCTAAAGATGCTAAAGCTGATAGTAATAAGCTATTAACTGCACTTGCTAAAATTTTTAGCTTTATTATTGTACCTGCAAATAAATTCTTAGCCCTCTTTAACAAGAGTTTTGAATTATCCTCACAACGCTATCAAAAGCATGTTAACAAAGTAGTACATCAAATTAAACGTCAATTAGTATTTTATGCTTTAATCTGTGTTGCTTTAGTTATATGTTTTATGCGCATACCTTCTTCATTCTTACCTAATGAAGACCAAGGTGTACTTTTAACTATGGTAAATCTTCCAGCTGGCTCTACTGTAGAAAAAACTAGCGGTGCACTTAGTAAACTTAGTGACTACTTCTTAAATGATCAAAAAGAAAATGTTGAATCAGTGATGACAGTAAGAGGTTTCTCTTTTGCAGGTTCTGGACAAAATGCTGGTTTAGGATTTATTAAACTTAAAGATTGGTCTGAACGTACCCGTGATGATCAACATGCAGATAGTATAGTGCAGCAAGCTTACATGCCGCTTATGGGAATACGTGAAGGTCTTGCTTTTGCGTTTAACTTACCTGCTATTCCTGAACTTGGTGTTGCTTCAGGTTTTGATATGTACTTACAAGATAATGGTGGTGCAGGTCATGATGCTTTAGTAAAAGCTCGTCAAGACTTAATTTATGCAGCTCAAAAATCACCATTGCTCATGCAAGTACGTGCTAATGGTCAAGAAGATACTCCTCAATTTAAGCTTATTTTTGACTATGAAAAAGCTTTAGCTTTAGGTGTATCTATCAGCGATATTAACACTACTTTATCCGCAGCTTGGGGTTCATCCTATGTTGATAACTTTATGGATAGAGCTCGTGTTAAGAAAATTTTCATACAAGCAGAAGCTGATAGTCGTATGACAGAACTTGATCTTAACAAGTGGTATGTAAAAAATAATAAAGGTGAAATGGTTCCTTTTTCTGCCTTTACCACTACAGAATGGACTTATGGCTCACCACGTCTTGAAAGATTTAATGGTGTAGGTGCCATGAATATACAAGGAGCTCCAGCTCCTGGTGTATCTACAGGTCAAGCTATGGATGAAATGGAGCGTATTGCTAAAGAGGTTCTACCAGCAGGCTTTGGTATATCTTGGACTGGTACCTCATTCCAAGAAAAACTATCAGGAGCTCAAGCCCCATTACTATATGCTGTATCTATATTGATTGTGTTCTTATCATTGGCTGCTTTATATGAATCATGGTCTATTCCTTTTGCAGTATTATTAGTATTGCCTCTTGGTATTATTGGTGCAGTAGTAGCAGCTTTACTTACACAATATCTACCATTTAGAACGGTATTAAGTAATGACGTGTATTTCCAAGTAGGTCTATTAACAACGGTTGGATTATCAGCTAAAAATGCAATCTTAATTGTAGAGTTCGCTAAAGAGCTATACGATAAGGGCTATCGTTTAACCGAAGCTGTTATTGAAGCTGCAAAAATTCGTTTACGCCCTATTGTAATGACCTCATCTGCTTTTATTCTAGGTGTGCTACCTCTTGCTATTAGCTCTGGTGCTGGTGCTGCAGGTCGTAACGAAATTGGTATTTGTGTAATTGGCGGTATGATCAGTGCTACAGTACTTGCAATTTTCTTTGTGCCAGTATTCTTTGTACTAATCATGCGTTACTTTACTAAATACATTCCAACTGAGCAAAAGAAATTAAATCATTTAAATAATAAGGCTTAACTTTTTCCTTGCCAAATTTATAAATTTGGCAAGGTTCTTAATATCATCTATTCTCTAATTTACAAATCGTAACAGTCTATTAATAATATATTCTTGAAAAATTTAAAAGCTAATACTAATCATACAAATCCTATTTACAATATAGCTAATATTAGATTTAAATATTTAAGTTTTTGGAAACTACAAAGATCAATGCTCTATTTCAAAAGCATTATTTATAATGAAAAGAAACTTAAGAAGCTAAATTTATATAACTTGTACTTCTAATACTAAAATAATTACAACTCCACCTAAATTTTATTAATTTTAGGTGGGAAGTTGTATATGTTTGATAACAACTTTAACTAAAAACAAGACAGCAACTAATATTACTCAAGACCAAAGGCTGGTTTTAGCAATTTACACCATTCTTTAATGCGCATATTAGTCAACTCTGCCTGATTATCTTCATCTATAGCTAAACCAACGAAATGATCGTGATCTAACAAAGGTAATGGACTAGTAAAATCATAGCCTTGAGTTGGCCAAAAACCAACAAAAGTTGCACCTCTATATTGGAAAGTCTCATAAAGCATACCCATACCATCTAAAAATGTATCAGGATAGCCAATTTGATCACCTGTACCAAATAAAGCTACAATCTTTCCATTAAAGTCCATTTCTTGAAGTTTTGGCATAAAATTATCCCAATCTTCTTGTAGCTCACCAATACTCCAAGTTGATGTACCTATGATCAGCTTTTTATAGTTTTGCATTAAATCGCCGTCTTTGCTAATGTTATGTAAATTAACATTATCTTTACCAAGTTCTTCAGCAATCTTCTCAGCAATAACACCTGTTATGCCAGTATAAGTGCCATAAAAAAGTCCGATCTTATCCATATCAATTACCACTTTTATCTTGTATTTTTAATTAGGATTTTTTAATCCAATTTTGTGTAACGCTTATAACGTATATTGTAGTTGATTTTTTCTTGTAAAATCAATTTTTGCAAACGTTTATCAAAAATATTTATTAGCTACTAAAATATTAAGATATTAGAATAATTTATAACAGACAAAAAAACATACTATGTGACATAGATATTTTTTCTTGTTAAAAATTTTTTATTAAATGAATAATTTTTGCTATTAACTAATTTATCTTGCATATTTTCTATACACTATAAACAATTTTATGTACAACTTAATTTGAGATAACAAAAATGCCAGATTTTATTGTTGATGAAAGTCAATTCATGCTCAATATGGAGCAAAACTCAGATAATTACTTACAAAATGGACAAATACTTGCAAATGGTATAATTGTAAGTGAGCTTGTTGATTACTCTAACTATTGGCAACTATATATAAGTCAAGATGGTAATAACCATATTCTAGCTGTAAATCCAAAACTTGCCAAACAATGGCTTGAGCAAAAATACTTACCTGCTAGAGCTTTTTTTAAAATTGAACACAATGGTGAAGATCTCTATCTTTTATTAAGTCCTAGCTCTTTAATTTTACAAAGTGTTAATCAAATTAAATTTTATGGTTCAAAACGCTATGCTCTCTCTTTTGCTGCAGCCATGTTTAATAGCAGACTAATTGATCATAATATTAATTTAAGAGATGGTATTTATTGTGAGCTTTTTTCAGTAATTCTACCTTCATACTCACAAACAAGAGCTGTGGCAGATAGAGCTATCTTTATTAATGCAATAGGTCACAATATTGAAGAAAACATTCAATCTCCACAAGAAATGCAAAATCCAGGTCTTTCTTATTATTCTGTTAAACAAGAATTAAAAAATGCTAATATTAATTTAGATAATATTGAGCCATATTTACAAAATGGTGAACCTGTAGATGATTTTATAAAAAGCAATGAACAATTGCATATTTGTGGTGTAGTAGCACTACATGAAAAATACCAAATCTATCATGTTAATAGCGATATACAAATATTGGTAATGGAAAATAGTTTTGCTGATGATTTAATTGATGCTCAATTAATTAGACAAATGGATTTAGCAACTATACAAGTAGGTTTTAAAACCTTAAAAGTTTTAAGTTTTAGAAAATATCAAGCATTAGATATATTAAATGACAGACATTTTGGCTTAACAAAAGATGGAGCTTTAAATTTTGCCCAAGCAGTACGCCGCACTCGTGCTTACTTGCCTTATGCTTCATTTAAAGATGCTATTTATGTACAAGAATATGGTTTACTCTTTCCTGTAGATTTTAGCAATAATGAGCTTGATGATGAGCTTTTTGTTAAAGAAATTGTTAAAGAAGGGCCTTTTGCTAGCTGTGCCTTTTTAGAAGATCATATTTTTGATGCAGAGCGTCTTGCTAAATAACTTAAATAAAATCTATACATAGCAGAAGAAAAACTTCTGCTTGTTTAGATCTTGCGAAAGATGGGACTCGAACCCACAAGCTCAAATGAACACTAGTACCTGAAACTAGCGCGTCTACCAATTCCGCCACTTTCGCATAAAAATGGCGATCCCGATGAGAATCGAACTCATGACCTTCAGCTTCGGAAACTGATACTCTATCCAACTGAGCTACGGGATCTTGCGCTCACCATATTAGCATTAGCTTATATGACTTGCAATATCCCAACTGATCATAAGCTGTGACTATAATAACACAAAAAACTTATGCTAAAAATGCTTCTGCATTTTAGTGTTTAAATATTTTTTGATTACCATAATAAGTTTATAATATGTTTTATACTTTAGCTTACATAATGGTTAATTTAAATAGTTAAGGAATATTTATCGTGACTGATCTAAAAAACCTTGAGAGATTTCGTGGCATTAGAGCTTTATATGGAGAAGATGGCTTTAATAAATTACAACAAGCGCATGTATTAATAATAGGCACAGGAGGCGTAGGCTCATGGTTATGTGAGGCTTTATGTCGTAGTGGTGTTGGTAAATTAAGTTTAATAGATCCTGATATAATCGAAGTTGGTAATTCTAATCGACAGTTACATACTACCTCTAAAACCTTAGGACAAAATAAAGCAAAAACTTTAGCCCTTAGATTACAAGAAATTAATCCTAATATAGAGATTGAAATTATAGACACTTATTTAACTCCTGAGAATATAGATACAACACTTAAAGATTGTCCTTTATATGTAGCAGAAGCTATAGATGATCCTAAAGCTAAAGCTTATCTTGTAAATTATCTCGTACGTAATAAAAGAAAATTTATTACAGCAGGTGGTGCAGGAGGAAGAAAAGATCCTAGTCGTTTAAAACTTGATGATTTAAAAAATGTTAAAGGTAATGCTTTACTTAATAATCTAAGACATGATCTTGTACATAAATATGGTTTTAATAAAGATAAAAAAATGAAGGTAGCCTGTGTATATTCTGATGAAGAAGCTGTATATTCAAAACAACATAGTACAGATACAAGCTTACCAAAATTTGGTGCAGCTATGGCAGTTACAGCAAGCTGCGGTTTAATGATGGCTGCTTATTTAATTGATAAAATCGTAAAAAAATAAACATAAGGGTAAAAAATGTTTGATAATGATTTTGAAAGAACTAAAGAATATTTAAAAAGCAAATTATATGATTATTTAAAAGAAAAAGGTATTAATCCAAATACTTCCTTTAGATGCTTAAATCCAGCCCATACTGATATACATCCTTCTATGGGCTTTAATAGAAATAATAATACTGTGCATTGCTTTGCCTGCAATGCTACTTATAACATTTTTGATCTTGTAGGACTAGATTATAGTTTAAGTACTTTTAAAGAGCGTTTAGATAAATTATCACAAATGTATTTAGGCATAAATGCCAACCACGTATTAGGTCGAGATAAACTTATTTCTCATAATCATGAAAATCAAAGTGGTGTTAGTTTTGGTATTGTTAATAATGATATTATTAACGACACTAACGAAACTTTACCTAAACAAAATTTTTATAATAGCTCAAGCAATGATAATAGCTTTAAAGTAGTTCAAACAGATAATCATGTCATTAAAAGCCCTATTTTAAATACCTTAACTAATGCTACACCTACATATATTCCACAAAGTGCTGTATTTGGACGCAACAATACTTTTGCTGATGCAGATAACTTTAGTCCTCAAAATAGTATGTACTCTGCAAAAGAAGAATTAGTTGAGATAAAAAATAATTGTTCAAGCTATTTTAAACAATGTAATGAAAATATTATACATTGCGATTACTTTAAGCAACGCGGTATTTGTGATGAAGTTATAAAGCGTTTTAAGCTTGGCTATGATGAAAAATTTGTTGCAGGAATTGATGCTAATAGTGGTGATCAATTTTTATGGAAAGCAGCTATTATTCCTTATAATGATTTTGCTTACATGGCAAGAAATACAGATCCTTTTAACAAAGATAGAATAAGAAAAAGAGGTAATATTGAGATCTTTAATGAGCAAGCTTTGCTTACAAATGGACCTATATTTATCACTGAAGGAGAATTTGATGCACTTTCACTTGAAAGCTTAGGCTACAAAGCTGTAGCTTTAGGTGGTGTTAATAATGTTAAATTATTATGTGATAAATTAAGTTCTAATACTCAAAATTTAGATAAGAGAATACTCTACATTAGCCTTGATAATGATAAAGCAGGTATTGAAGCTAGCAATAATCTTATTAATGCTTGCATACATATGCATATAGCTTTTAAACAAATTAATATTGCCTATCCTTATAAAGATATTAATGAGGCTTTAGTAAAAAATAAAACTAACTTAGTTGAAAAATTAAATAATCTTGAACAATTTTTAAATTATAAATTACAAAATCAACTTATTGCTAAAGAACAAAAATTTATCAGCAATATTGATGACTTAATCGATCTAAACTTATCACCTAACTTATATGTTATCAGTGGTAAACCAATATTGTTACATATATTGATTGCTAATATCATTAAAGAATGCAAGACACAAATAATTTATGCCTCAAGCTATAATCAATGGCAGCTTGTATGTAATAACATAAACTTGCAGAATGATAATTATACTAATAAAGCTGCTAAATTTATACAAATAAACTCAATTACTGATCTTAAGCAAGATATTGATTTTGTTGTTAATGCTTGTCATATACAAAATCAAACTGATTTTAGCTTAATTGTAGATTTATGTGGCTATCATAATCAGATAATATCTGATATGATAGCTATCCTTGGAGATATAAGCATCAAGTATTCACAAAAAATACTAGTCATAACTCAAGAATGTAATACTAAAGAACTTGAAGGGCATGCTCTGCAAGTTATCAATGTCGAACAAAACACAAGTGATGTTATTTTTAAGACCTATGATAAACAAGGTCAAACTTTCGAATTTAGCATGTGTAAATATTAAAATATGAAATTAAATCAAGCTCAGCTTGAAGCTGTTCAATATGTTGATGGTCCCTGCTTTGTCTTAGCAGGGGCAGGTTCTGGTAAAACTCGTGTTATTACTATAAAAATTGAATATCTAATTAAAAATATAGGTCTGCTTCCTAAGCAAATTCTAGCAGTTACCTTTACTAATAAGGCTGCAAAGGAAATGCAAGAGCGAATTGAGACTAATATTGGTAAAGAAAGAGCAGAGCAGCTAACGATCTGCACCTTTCACTCATTGGGCCTAGAAATTTTAAAAAAAGAGTATATAAGAGCTGATTTAAAAGCTTCATTTACCCTATTTGATACTCATGATCAACTAAAACTTATAGATGAAATAGCTTCACAATACTTTCCTCGTGACTATAGTGAAAATAGAAAAGAATTGCTTGAAAATTGCTGTGAATATATTAGTAATATTAAAAGCTCTTTAATAACACTTGAAGAAGTTCAAGCACAAAATACAAATCTTGCCAAAGTTTTCATAGAGTATCAAGCTTATCTTAAAGCCTGTAATGCTGTAGATATGGATGATCTTATCTATAAAAGTACATTATTACTTAAAAATAATGAAGATCTAAGACAAAAATGGTCTTTGCGTTTTGCTTATATTTTAGTTGATGAATATCAAGATACAAATGTTTCACAGTATCAACTATTAAAAATGCTAAGTTCTTACTATAAGAAATTTACTGTGGTAGGAGATGATGATCAAGCTATTTACTCATGGCGTGGAGCTGATTCTAAAAATATTGAAAACCTAAGTAATGATTTTAAAGATTTAAAAGTAATTAAACTTGAACAAAACTATCGGTCCTCTCAAAATATTTTAGAGCTAGCTAATTTACTGATTGAAAATAATGATCATATTTATGAAAAAGCTATTTACTCAGAGCTTGAACAAGGTGAAGACATCTTACTTGTAGAATGTATGGATAGTGAGGATGAAGCTCGCTATATAGCTTATAAAATTATAGAAAGACGTATGCTTGAACATTGTAAATGGAGTTCTTTTGCAATTTTATTTAGAAGTAACTCCCAAGCTAGTATTTTTGAAAAAATCTTACACGGCTCTAATATTCCTAACATTGTGTATGGTGGTGAAAGTTTTTTTGATAGAGCTGAAGTTAAAGATATTATTGCTTACTTAAAACTAATTGCAAATACTCATGATGAAATGTCACTCATGCGTATTATTAATATTCCTCGCAGAGGTATCGGTAAGGAAACTTTAACAAAACTTACTGACTTTTCAAAACGTTATGCTAAAGGCAGTTTTGAATGTGCTATGCACACTAAATTTTTAAGCATGCTAGGACCTAATGAGCAAAAAGCTATACAAGAGTTTTGTGCCTTAATTATCAAATACCAACAAGCTATAGCTAAAGGACATAAGGATATCATTACTAATCTTATAACTGATATAAATTACTCACAATATCTGCAAAGTAGCAAATTAAGTGATAAGGCTATTAAATTTAAATTAAATAATATACAAACTGTAATAAAATGGATGTTTGAATTAATGCAAGGTCAAAATGGACAAAAAGCTTTATCTTTTAAAGATGCTGTAAATAAAATTTGTATGCGTCAAATGTTATCTAAAATTGATGGTGAAGAAGAAGTTAATGCTGTGCAGCTTATGACTTTGCATTCTTCAAAAGGTCTTGAGTTTCCATATGTATTTTTAGTAGGTCTTGAAGAAGGCTCATTACCTCATAAAAAGTCTTTATCTACTGATGCACAAATTCAAGAAGAGCGTCGTCTTGCTTATGTAGGCATTACTAGAGCACAAAAAAGTTTGGTTATTAGTTATAGATTAAATAATAAAACTGTAAATCCTATACTAACGGCTTTTGACAAAGGTGTTAAATTAAAAAAATCACGTTTTTTAGATGAAATTAGCTATTATAAAGCAGTAAAAAAACTTAAATCTCAATATAAAAATGCTAATTTAAGTACAGAACATAAACAAAAGTTAGCTTCTAGTGCTTTAGATGAATTGCTTAAAAGTGTAGGCTCAGCAGCTTTTGAAGGAAGATAGCTTTAAAATAAAAAATGGGCCAAATTAATTGACCCATTAAAACTTATTAAAAGTGGTAAAACTAGTTATTACCTACAGCAATTTTCTTCATATCTGACATATAAGCTCTTAGCTTTCTGCCAACAACTTCTATTGGATGATTGTAAATTGATTCATTAACATTGATTAACTCAATATTATCTACACCACAATCAGCAAGCTTCAAGCCTTCGCCTATTACATCAGTACCTTGCTTAGAGATAAAGTCCTTTAACATAGGAATAGCTACATTAGCAAATAAATAATTACCATATTCAGCGGTATCTGAAATAACAACATTCATCTCATATAAACGACGTCTTGCAATAGTATTGGCAATTAATGGTAGCTCATGCAGTGATTCATAGTAAGCAGATTCAGGGTAAATACCTGATTTAACCATAGTTTCAAAAGCAAGCTCAATACCTGCTTTACAAAATGCTACTAATAAAATACCCTTATCAAAATATTCTTGCTCAGTGATCTTAGTATCACATTGTGGAGCATTTTCAAAAGCACATTTTGCAAAATTCTCTCTCCAAGTTAAAAGGTTAATGTCATCATTAGCCCAATCTTCCATCATTACACGAGAGAACTCGCCGCTTTCAATATCATCCATGTGCTTTAAATATAAATCTTTTAAAATAACCTTAAGCTCATTGGCAAGCTCATTGGCCTTTAGCTTAGCTGGATTGGAAAGACGATTCATCATATTAGTGATACCGCCTTGCTTTAAAGCCTCACAAATTGTCTCCCAACCATATTGAATTAATTTACAAGCATAAGCCTTATCTACACCAAGCTCAACCATACGGTCATAACATAAAATGCTAGCAGCTTGCAGTACGCCACACAAAATGGTTTGCTCACCCATTAAATCTGACTTAACTTCAGCTACAAATGATGAACGTAAGCATCCTGCCTTATCACCACCAGTACCACTAGCCCAAGCTTTAGCAATTGCCCAACCTTCACCTTTTGGATCATTTTCAACATGAACTGCAATTAAAGTTGGTACACCAAAACCACGACGATACTCTTCTCTTACTTCAGTACCTGGTGATTTTGGAGCAACCATTACTACAGTAATATCTTCTCTGATCTTTTCACCAACTTCAACGATATTAAAGCCATGAGAATAGCCTAAAGCAGCTCCTTGCTTCATTAATGGAACTACATGCTTAATAACATTAGAGTGTTGCTTATCTGGAGTTAAATTGATAACTAAATCAGCACTAGGAATTAACTCTTCATAAGTGCCAACCTTAAAACCATTCTCAGTTGCACGCTTAAAAGAAGCTCTTTGCTCTTTAATAGCTTGTGGGCGTAAAGCATAACTTACATCTAAACCTGAATCACGTAAATTTAAACCTTGATTTAAACCTTGAGCACCACAACCAATGATTACAATCTTTTTACCCTTTAAAAAATTACAACCATCTGCAAATTCTGCCTTATCCATCAATTCACAGCAGCCTAGTTGTGCTAGCTGTTCTCTTAAATTTAAGCTATTAAAGTAATTAGCCATTTTTAAATATCCTTTATCTTATTTGAACATAAACATTATTATTTGTTGTTATGTATATCACTATAACACATTTTGTAAAAAATGAAACATTAATTTTTAATCATTGCAAAAAGTGCAAAATAGATCAATAATCTACACATCTTTTGTGTCATTTTGATAAAGTATTTAGGAATACAATGATTGATCTAAAAGAAGCCCATATGTTTTTGCGCTTATGTCAGACATTAAATCTCACAAAAGCTGCAGCACTTTGTGAAGTAAGTGTCTCAACCTTAAGCAGAACATTAAATAAGCTTGAGTCAAATTTAAATGTAAAATTATGCATTAGAGATGCTAAAGGTATTACTCTTACTTCTGATGGAATTATCTTTGAAAAATTTGTTAAAGACTCTTTGGCTCTTTATAAACAGATGCAAACTAAACTAAGCTGTAATTTAGATGTATTAAAGGGTATAGTAACTATTTATTGCTCTGTTACTGCTAGTTATATTTTTATTCCTAAAATTTTAAATGAATTAAGTCTGCAAAATAATGAACTTGAACTTAGAGTACAAACAGGTGATCCAGCTGACGCTTTATCTATGCTAGAGCATGAGGGTATAGATTTTGTAATTAGTGCAATACCACAGGATTTAGATAAGTCTATTAGTTATGAGCACCTTGCCTCATATCCTTTAATTCTCATAGCACCTAAAAAAAGTCATATTATAAATTATGATAAAAACGCTTATGATATCAATAAAATACCCTTTATTTTACCGTCAAATGGGCAACTTTATACAGATGTAATAAATTATCTGCAGCAACACAATCTAAATCCTCCTATCTATTCACATATTGCAGGTCATGAAGCAATTGTAAGTACATGTGCTTTAGGTTTTGCTTTTGCTATCGTGCCTGGTATTGTATATGAGCTATCTCCTTTTAAGGGAGATATACAAATTTTACAAGATAGTAATATTGGTACTTTTGAAATAGGATTGTGTTATAAAAAGAGTAAAAAAACTGAGCCTAAAATAAATAATATTTGTCAAATTGTAAATAAAAAATGCTGAGCTTTTGATAATTATAATCAAAAACTTTGTATAATTGTTAACCATAACTATTTTATATCTTTTGGAGAAAGTTTATGTTTCATAATATTAACCCAACTAAAACTAAAGCCTATGCTGCTCTTACTCAAAGATTTAATGAAGTAAAAGACATAACTATAGCTCAATATTTTGCAAATGATAAACAGCGTTTTGACAAATTCTCATTTCAAACAGGCGATATCTTAGTTGACTTATCTAAAAATAGAATAGATGAAACTACATTAAAACTTTTAATTGACTTAGCTAATGAAACACAGTTAAAAGATAATATTGAGGCTATGTTTAATGCAGATAAAATTAATCGTACTGAAAATAGAGCTGTATTACACACTGCCTTAAGAAATTTCTCTAATCAAGCAGTAAATCTTGATGGTGCAGATGTAATGCCAGAGGTCAAAAAAGTCCTAGCTCAAATGAAAGACTTTTGTGAGCAAGTAATTAGTGGACAATGGAAAGGCTATACAGGTAAAGAAATTACTGATGTGGTTAATATTGGTATCGGTGGCTCTGACCTTGGTCCTTGCATGATATCTGAAGCTTTAACACCATATCATACAAGATTAAAAACTCACTTTGTATCTAATATTGATGGTACTCATATTTGTGAAGTTTTAAAGAAAGTAAATCCTGAAACTACTCTTTTCTTAATTGCTTCAAAAACATTTACCACTCTTGAAACAATGACAAATGCTCATAGTGCTAGAGATTGGTTCTTAGATAAAGCTAAAGATATTGCTCATGTAGCTAAACACTTTGTGGCATTATCTACTAATGCTAAAGCTGTTGCAGAATTTGGTATTGATACTAAAAATATGTTTGAATTTTGGGACTGGGTTGGCGGCCGCTACTCTTCATGGTCTGCAATTGGCTTATCAATAGCACTAGCATGTGGCTTTGATAACTTTGAGCAATTGCTCAAAGGTGCTTATGATATGGATTGTCACTTTAGAAACACTCCTTTTGAGCAAAACATCCCTGTTTTACTAGCTTTAATTGGTCTTTGGTATAATAATTTCTATGGCTATGAAACAGAAGCTATTTTACCTTATGATCAATATATGTATCGTTTCCCTGCCTACTTCCAACAAGGTAATATGGAATCAAATGGTAAGTACATTGATAGAAATGGAAATAAGGTTGATTATCAAACAGGTCCTATTATTTGGGGTGAACCTGGTACTAATGGTCAACATGCTTTTTATCAATTAATTCACCAAGGCACCAAGATTATACCTTGTGACTTTATAGCACCTGCCCAAACTCATAATAATATCGGTGACCACCATGTTAAGCTTTTATCTAACTTCTTTGCTCAAACTGAAGCACTTGCTTTTGGTAAGTCACAAGAAGCAGTAATTGAGGAGTTCAAAGCTAAAGGCTTAAGTGAAGATAAGTACAAAGATATCGTAGCTTATAAGGTCTTTGAAGGTAATCGTCCAACTAACTCTATCTTAGTTAAAAAGATCACTCCATATACATTAGGACAACTTATTGCAATGTATGAGCATAAGATTTTTGTACAAGGCTCTATTTTAAATATCTATAGCTTTGATCAATGGGGTGTTGAATTAGGTAAGCAACTTGCTATGAAGATTATACCTGAACTTAATAATGATGAAACTATCACTAGTCACGATGTTTCAACTAATGGTTTAATCAATGCTTATAAAAAATTTAAATAGTTTTAACTAGTTTTTTGCATTAAACTAAAGCCTGTCTATACTATAATGTACAGACAGGTTTTTTTATTGTTAGATTACTTTCTTTTTGGTTTATTATGCTTGAGCAAAATTTAACTTACGTACCCCTACATGTTCATTCTTATTATTCAATTAAAGATGGTTTAGATAGTGTTGAGAAAATCGTTGCTCAAGCTAAAAAATTTCGTATTCCTGCATTAGCATTAACAGATATTTCTAATATTTGTGGCTATATTAAATTTTACCTAGCCTGTAAAAATGCAGGTATTAAACCAATTATGGGTGCTGAAATTGAAGTAATTGAAGATAAAAAAAATAAAGATAAAGAGGAACGATTTACTCTAACTCTATTGGCTATGGATAGAGTCGGTAGACAAAATCTTTATGATATTTTATCAAAGGCTTGGCTCAGCTCAAAAGCTGGTGCATTTAATGCGGCTACAAACCTTGAAGATTTAGCTATACACTCACAAGGTCTTATTGTTTTAAATGGCTTTAGAGGTGATATTGCTAAACTAATATATAGTCAAAATTTAAAAAAAATTGATAATCGCATCGCCTTTTATAAAAAATATTTTGATAATAGATTCTGTTTTGAAATCACAAGAACTGATCGTGAAAATGAAAGTATTTTTGAACAATATGCGATAGATTTATGCATTAAACATAATATTGCCCCTGTTGCTACTAACGATACAGTATTTTTAAATGGACCTGATAATATACCAGAAGATGGTTTTAGTGATTATGAAATACATGATATTCGTGTCTCTATCTATAATGGTGTACAAAGAGGCAATAAAGAATTTGCTAAGCTCTATTCACCTCAACAATATTTAAAAAGTCCTCAGCAAATGCAAGAGCTTTTTGCTGATATGCCTGAAGCTATTGCCAATACAAGAGCTATTGCTGCTCGTTGTAATGTGGAGATTGAACTTGATCACCCTCGTTTGCCACATTACCCAACAGGTGAACTTAGTGCAGCAGAATATTTACGTAAAGCCGCCTATGATGGCTTAATGAAAAGATTAGACTTTTTATTTAAGGATGAAAAAACACGTAAGGAAAAAGAACCTATTTATGTTGAGCGTTTAAATGTTGAGCTTGATGTAATTATCAAAATGGATTTCCCAGGTTATTTCCTAATTGTGATGGAATTTATTCAATGGTCAAAAGATCATGATGTTCCTGTAGGTCCAGGTCGTGGCTCAGGTGGCGGTTCACTTGTAGCTTATGCTTTACAGATTACTGATTTTGATCCTTTACGCTTTGACCTGCTTTTTGAGAGATTTTTAAATCCAGAGCGTGTTTCTATGCCTGACTTTGACGTAGATTTTTGTCAAAGAAATCGTGAAAAAACTCTAGAACATGTAAAAGATAGATATGGCACAGAGGCTGTTTCACAAATTGCAACCTTTGGTACTATGGCTCCTAAAGCTGCAATTAAAGATGCAGGGCGAGCTTTAGGTATGGCTTATGGTGCTGTAGATTATGTAGCTAAACAATTACCTACTGTGCCAGGACTTACTTTTAAAGCTGCCTTTGGTATTGATAAAAAAGGTAATAAATGCGAAAGTGCTGCTCCTGATTTTGTAGCTTTATATGAACAAGCTAAAATCAATGAAGACAAAGCCAGAGTTGATCTTATACATATTGCTATGCGTCTTGAAGGCGTAGTTAGAAATATTGGAAAGCATGCTGCAGGTGTAGTAATTGCCCCAACAAGAACAGCTGAATTTACCCCTTTAATGCTTGATTCTGATGGAAACTCAATTACTCAATTTGATAAAAAAGATGTAGAACATGCAGGCTTAGTTAAGTTTGACTTTTTAGGCTTAACTACTCTTACAATCATAGCAGATGCTGTAACTATGATTAATAGACGCAAAGCTTTAAAACATGAGCCTTTACTTAATGTAGCAGATATTCCTTATGAGGATGAAGAGTCTTTTAAAGTTATTCAGCAATGTGAAACAACAGCAGTATTTCAGCTTGAATCTCCTGGCATGCGTAAATTAATTGGACAAATGAAGCCAGATAGATTTGATGATCTGATTGCACTTGTAGCTTTATATAGACCAGGTCCAATAAAAAGTGGTATGGTACAGCACTTTGTAGATAGAAAACATGGTATTGAAGAGGTTTCTTATCCACAGCCAGACTTCCAAGATCTAGACTTAAAACCAATTTTAGATTCAACTTATGGTGTTATTGTCTATCAAGAGCAAGTTATGCAAATTGCTCAGGTACTTGCAGGTTACAGTCTAGGTGGAGCAGATATTTTACGTCGAGCAATGGGTAAGAAAAACCCAGCTGAAATGGCTTCACAACGAAGTGTTTTTAGAGATGGAGCTATTGCCAAACATAAAGATCCTGATATTGCCATGAAGATCTTTGATCAAGTTGAAATGTTTGCTGAATATGGTTTTAATAAATCCCACTCAGCAGCATATGCTTTAGTAGCTTGGTGGACTTTATATTTAAAAACTCATTATCCTGCTGAGTTCTTAGCAGCTATGATGACTGCTGATAGACAAAGAGTAGAAAAGCTTGTTTCTTATATAGCAGATTGTTATAGATTAAAAATCAAAGTAAATCCACCTGATGTACAGGTTGGACGTTTTGATTTTTCAGTTAATGATAAAGGTGAAGTAGTTTATGGTATTGGTGCTATTAAAGGTATTGGTGAAGAAATTGTTACACAAATAGTAAAAAGTCGAGAAGAAGATGGACCTTTTAGTGATATTTTTGATTTTGCCAAAAGAACAGGTGCTTTACGTTTAAATAAAAAAACACTTGAAGCTTTTATAATGTGTGGTGCTTTAGACAGCTTTGGTCAAACACGAGCTACTTTATATCACAATATAGATAATATTTTAAAATATGCTCAACAAGAAAATAATAATAATGAAACAGGCATGATGGATCTATTTGCTAACTTAGCAGATGCTAAACCTAGTCTTACTATTTATAAGGAGTGGAGTGATAAGATTATTTTAAATCAAGAACAACGCTTATTAGGTCTATATCTTTCAGGACACCCTATTTTAGAATACTTAGATGAACTACATCGTTTTTGTAATAGCAAATTAGCTGTAATTAGAAATTTAGCTGAAAAAATACCAAAGCAAGTTACTTGTTTTGGTGTAGTAATTTCAATAATTGAGCGTACCTCTAACAAAGATGGCAGTAAATTCTACATTATAACTTTAGATGATAGCACCTCACAACTTGAAATAGTTCTATATCAAGAAGAAGCTGCTAAATTTAGCCAGATTTTAAAAGAAAAAGAAGAAAGTAGTGATAAAAACTTAAATAAAAAAGATATCACTAATGTAGCCTCACCTTTAATTTTAATTGTACAAGGGCGTATTGCTACTAATGAAGATGGCAGCGTACGTTTTAAAGCAACTAAACTAGATAGTCTAGAACATAAACGTCGTATTAATGCTAAAAATATTTGTTATCAAATAAGCACTAAGACTTTTGAAAAAAATGCTTCTAAAATTATTGAGGTAATTGAAGCTAATATCATTGATCAAAGTAAAATCCAAAATCAATCCATAGAAAATAATGAAGATTTTGATAATGAAATAATTCAAGGCTGTAACTTTAATCTAATTCTAGATAAGAAAAATATCTATTTTAAAAACAATAAATTTAAAGTAGATCCAAAAGATAATCTTATTGAAAAACTTAAAGATTTAAGTGATCATACAAATAGCATTAGCATTAATTATGAATAAATAATAAATTATTTTAAATAGCTAGATTTTTTCTAGCTATTTTTATTTAAAGTATAGTAAACACAATTTGAAAGATATCGAGATGGCTTAAGATTAATGATATACCCTCTTTTAGTTACATAATAAATATGTTCTAAGGGACTAAAACTACAAAGACTAATAGCAAAATCAAAATTTTTATAACACAACTTTGCATTAAGAAGTTTTAAATTCTTGTCATTAAAATTAAAAGCACTTACATCGATATTTTTTTGTGCAAAATCAAATTTTATAAGTGATAACTTCTGTATACCATAGCCAAAAAATTTAACTACAGCCTCTTGAATAGTCCATTGTTTAATAAAAAATTCAATACGCTCATCCTTATTTAAACTTAAAAAATGAGTATATTCTTGTGAACTTAGGTACTTGTTAGCTAACATATCTATATTGTGACGTTTTTTAATATATTCTATATCAAGTCCTACACTATGCTTATCATAAGCTATAGCACATAAAGATTGACTATCACTAAAACTAATTTGATATGTACCATCTTTTAAATAAGGTTTTTGCCCTGCAGCTTCTACTAAATTTAACCTATCAGCATAATGCTCATATTTTTGTAAAATACAAGCTAGAGCCAATCTTTTTGCTAAGTAGCTTTGTGATCTTATACTTAAAGCAGAAGCTTTATGTTCAATACTTGAGTCTATATAGTCTGCTGCTATTATATTTAAAGATTTATGACATAAAATAAGATGCATATAGTGTAAATTACCAAAGATAATTAAGTAATATTTTATATATGACTATTTTAAGTTTTTTTAACAATCAATTAAATAAACTTAAATTTAATTATCTACACTTTTTTCTTTCTTTACATTAGCAAAAATACTAGGATCTGCTTTTTCTACTTTAGTATCCTGCTCTTTTTCAGCTTGGGTTTGAGCCTTAACTTTAGCTTTATCTTTTATAGCAAAAAACTTAAATAGTAATAAAAATAAAACTAAATAAATACAAGCTCCTACAAGCAAAGCAAAAGCAAAGGAAGGGCGGAGCATACTTAAAATAAAGCTATCTTCACCTAAAAATAGTACTAATTTTTTAGCATAAGCCATGGCCAAAGCAAAAAATACATTAGCCACTAACATATTGATAATAGCAACTTTTATATATTTTACAAAAAATAAATTCAATATAGCTAAAGCAAAAATTACTACACCAATGTTAAATAGTACACTAGAGGCTAGAATAACCATCTTTATTAAAATTTCCGCAAATTTTAGATAATGGAAGAGTAAATTACTCCCAATAAACTTTAAAATCATGATGGGAGCTTTTTAGCATAATCAGCTTTTTGCTTGTTAATTTTAATATAATTAACCAACTCTAAATATGATTTAGTGTGTATAAAATAGCCTTTTTGCAATATTTTTTTAATTTATTTTTATGGGCTTAGGTTATCATTGAATAGATAGAAAATCAAGAATAAATTATTGTTAACAATAGTAACTAATATCCATATTCAACTAGTTGATATTTTATTTAAATTAGCTTAAAAATAATAATTTTATAATAAAACCTAAACTCGGCAATTAAAGTCATTTTAATCATGACTACTCCTATTATTTATTTGATTGTTTTGTTGATGGGAGTATTCTTTAAATTCTATCAAGCTTTGATAGTACATATTGTAATACCTTGCATCATAAAACATCACATATTGTTTACCTAAATATTGTAAAAATCCCTGTAAAAACAACATCTCATTGATGTTTACTGACATTACACTTCCTATGCTTTTATCACATAAAATACTAGGACGTGAGCGATTAATAAACTGTGAGAACGTAAACTATGTTGGATTTGTT
>CALXNP010000025.1 GCA_944389785.1 uncultured Anaerobiospirillum sp. | reverse complement strand
GCCCATTGCTATAAAGTGGCACGATGGGTTTGACGAGAGGGGCATGAGGGACTAAATCCCGCTTCCCCTACTCTACTTAATTTTTATCAAATTTAGGTAAGATTAATTTTGGTAATGGTGTGTTACCAGCTTGTACTAATTTCCATAAAAACATGGTATTAGCATAAATATCTTTGCGCACTTTATCTGGAGTTTCATTTTTAACTTTAGCATAGTCTTCTTCAAATAAGAAAGGCTGATTAAGTAATGATGCTAAAGTATCAAAGTTTATATTAGGATCCTTTTCACAAGGATAATTAAAGTGCTTAAAAATAGGCTCAAAGAAAACAGCAAGTCTTGCTTGATCAAACTTTGAGAAAACTGAGTCTACATTACGTCGCAGAGGAGCTAAATCAAAGCCTTTAACAATTTCTTTTTGAGCATCACTATTGCGGGTTTGGAATTGTGCCTTAGTCTGCAGCATTGCTTCATCAAATGGCACATTTAAGTACTCACAAATAGCTTTTATAGTCTCACGTGGATATTGTTTAATATCTTCAAATTTAAAAGAATAGTATTTCTTTTGAAATTCTTTATCCATATGGAAAATTGATTTATAGTCATTGTACAAGAAAATGCGTTTACCATATTGATAAGCACGGCCTGCTGCAATAATAGGGTTTCTTGTACTATTAAAAATACTATAATATTTAAATAGCTTGATAAAAGCTGTAAATTTAAATTGATATGGATAAATATGAGGATCCCAAATTAAAACAGGTCCAATACGAGGATTTGCTTTTGGGTGTTTTAAATAATAATGATATAAGAAGATAAGTTTAAATAATTCATAAACACTATATGGTCTTTTTTCATCATATTGTTTTAAAAAACTTTTAAACTCTAAAAATTTTTGATAGTTTTTACTTATGTCTACAGATTTATAGCGATCTAATAGTTCATCAATAGTAAAGCTTAAACCAAAATCTAATTTATGATCATTTTCCTCATTTTTAAATAATGGCAGTAAGAAGAATGGGAAAGGAAAGTTTTCATACTGTTCTTGACGATAAAAAGCTAGTTTAGAAACTAAATAAGGATTCTCATTGAAAAGATTAAGGCTAAGTAAACTACCACAAAAGGCTCTGTTCCACCAAAAGTGTAAACGACATACTTCATCAATTTGTACTTTTTTAGGTTTTATCTTACTGTAATCAATACCATATTGTGAAAAATCTAGAGGGTAGAGATTGTAATTTTCTTTGCCAATTAAAAATACAAATTTTTGATCAACTAAAATATCATCAAGTTTACATACTAACATTAAGCGTTGTAGGGTTTTAACATCATCATACATAAGATAGATATGATTGTCACAACCTACATTTTCACTCTTTCTAACATTATCAAATAAAAAAGTTAAATTATATAAATTATCTTCATTATGTACTTGTATAGCTTTACTTAAATCCTTAAAAAAATACTGCATTTTTGCATCAGTTGTAGGATTATAATCTGCGATAAAAGCGTTAGCCTCTTTATCAAAGATGTAGTAGCTATCATCAGTATAAGGAAATAAGAGGAATTTAAAATTATCAAAATCAAACTTTAAATCTTGTTCTTTAATAAAAAGATAAGGATAGTTTTGTAATAATTTTAAATTATGTGCATAATTTTGTTCAAAACTATTGATAACAGGTAATAAATAAGCTTCCATCAATATATTCATGATGGTAAGTTTATTGGTGTTTTCGCTCTCTTGATTGTATTTTTGTATAAAGCCTAAAAAAGCTTCTGTATACTTACCTTCTTCAAAGAGATTTATTTGCTCTTGTATATCCATTATGTTTCCTTAGCGGTAATTTTTATCTTTAAAAACTTCTAAGTAAGAACTCTAAATAACTAATTATAGTATAGCATTTTGTTTATAATTTAGTTTTTGTAAAGTAAACATAAATTTTTACATCAATTTAATATTAAGCTCAAGTGTAACAGCATTATCAGCACCATCTTTAACTATGATTTTGTATAAACCAAAGGTCTGAACTTCAAAATGATCAGTAAATGGTGTTAATTTATCATTAACAAATATGCTGTAAGGCTCAATACCACCTTCAATTTCTAAATAAACTTTATTGTCTATAGCATAAACAATATCATTATTGTTAGGGTGTAGTATTTTTAAGCTTTTTTGTTTTGAGCTTTTACTATAGCTTTCATCACTTATATAAAAATTTTGTAAGCTAAAAGGTGCTGCTTTTTCATACAAAGATATTTCAAAATTATTATCTTGTAAATTTAACTTATCAAAAATACTAAATAAGATAGGGGCAGCTCTATTAAAACCTGTATAAGGCTCATTAGAGCTTGCATCTGTATTGCCGCTTCTTAAAGCTATAGTAATGTTGCCTTTTGTACCTACTGATGTAGCATCAATAAAGTTATAAGAAGTTCCTGTTTTAAAACTTGTTTTATTAAAAGGATCAAAACCTATAGGCCTTTTAGTTCTAGTTAAAATATTATAAACAGCAATAGCAGCTTGATCATTAAATAAATTTCTTGTTGTTGTAATATCATTTAAATAAAAAGTTTTTATACCACTTTGTTCTTTTACATAAAATAAAGCAAGAGGCTCAAGTTTTCCTTGATTTACAAAGCTTGTATAAAGATTAGCTAAATCCAAAAGTTTAATGCCTAAGCCTCCTGTAGCTATAGCTACATTGGCTTTACCTTTAAAATTTAAAATATCTTGTCCATTGTCTATAGTATTTACAAAAGACTGTGGTCCTATAGCCTCTAAAAGTTTGAGGCTTGGAATATTTAAAGACATAGTTAGAGCATCTTCAATGCTAATTTGACCTTTAAAATCTCTATCAAAATTTTGTGGCAGCCAATTACCAAATGAGCTTTGATTATCTTTAATACTACTGCTTGCAAAAACTATATTTCTATCAAAGGCTAGAGCATAGACAAAAGGCTTTAAAGCAGAACCAGGTGAGCGCAGAGCATTGGCCATATCATACTCATTAATAAATCTATCTTTAGAGCCTAAATAGGCACTTAAGGTATGTTTTTGATTATCAATAGCAACAATACCTAAATCATCTTTTTTTCTACTGTAGTTTTTAAACTCAATTCCTTTATCATAAAGTATATTTTGTATATTAGGGTCAATAAAACTGTAGATCTCATTTTGAACTGTATATGTTAGAGCTAAATTTAGTAAATGATATGCACTTTGCTTTGGTTTTTTAATTGTATATGGTACATGTTCGTTTACAGCACTAAGATAGACATCTTGTTTTATAATGCCGTCTTGATAAGCCTTATGTAATACTAAATCACGGTATTTTTTAGCAAGTTTAGGATTTTTATCAGGTCTTATTTTTTCAGGCAAACGTGGCAAAGCCACAAGTAAAGCTGCTTCATCAGGGCTTAAACGTCTAGCATCATGATTAAAGTACATTAATGAAGCAGCCTTTACTCCTTCAATATTAGAACCAAAAGGAGCTGTTGTTAAGTAGATATTAAGCATGTACTCACGTCCATAGTATAAGGTCATAAGTACAGAGCCAATTGCTTCTTTTATTTTGGAAATTATATTGCGCTCTTTTTTTTCTAAAAGTTTTTGAACCTGCATGGCAATAGTAGAGGCACCTTGCTGACTGTTACCACTTATGTTATTAAAAAAGGCTCTAATTATGGCAATGGGATCGACACCTAGATGATAATAAAAACGCTCATCCTCAGCTGCAAGCAGCATTTTTATATATAAAGGGTCAACATCTTCAATATTGGTTTTAAAACGAAATTTATCATCAAAAGAAAGTCTGTAGGCTATGATATTTTTATCTTTATCATAAAGTACAGCACTATTGTGTTCATATTTATTTAAATTAGGTATAGATAGATAGCAAATTAACAGCATAGCCGCTATAGCGACTATGCTGCCAAATTTGAATATTGAGATTTTAGTTTTCTTTAACATTAAATACTTTATCTACAATATATTTAGCATTAATTGAGCTTGCACTTTGCATGTAAGCATTAACGCTTGGGTTTGTATAAGAGCCTAAAACAGATGCACGAAGCTTATATATGTACATAAAGCCATCATCATAACGCATAGGTATTGTAGCCATTAATTTATCATCTGTTCTTACAAAATATCTTGAATATGAGCTTAGATCATAATCAAAGAATTCATTAGCTTTATTAAGTTCATTTTCATTTAATTGTTCGTACTCAAAGCCAGCTAACAAATAATCATGTATTAACATATTTTGGCTGCTGTATGCGTTTAATTTGCCTTTTAAGACTACATAGACATAATCATTAAGCTTTACATCAATGCTGTTTGCTTGAAGTTCTTTGAAGTTTTTATCATAGTATACACGTTCAAGCTCTATACCATTTTGCTCTGTAACAGGATTTTTTGGTATAGCATAAATTGAAACTACAGCATAGGCATTAGCATCTGTATCATTCTTTACTACAATTGGTGCAGTTTCTTCTAGATTTAAGTTTTTAACACTATCTTTAGTGCCACTTAAATTTAATGCCTGCAACATAGTAGCTTTAGTATTGTAGTCTAAATAACTGCTATTTATATCAAGTTCATCTATTAAAGAGATAATTTGATTTTGTTTTGCATTATCTTGGCAATGGAGCATTGCTAGAATTAAAGCATAACTATCATGCTCTAAAGATGAGAACATTGATCTTGAGTATTGAGTTATTTGATTATAAATACTCATGTAAGCATAAAAGTCGTTAAGTTGGTAGAGCTTATCACTTAATTTTTTATACTCATTTAAGTTTGATATAGCACGCTGTATAGCCTCTTTTGCTCTATTTTTATCTCCTATATTGTAAAAAGTCATAGCCATGTTGATATTAGCTAAAACTTGGGTGGTTTCTTCACTATCAAATAGGTAACGTAATGCTGATACGTTGATAGTATCATATTGACTTAAAGCTAAATAGGCAGCACTTTGTACTAATATATTATCATTTTGTGTGCTATTACGAGTTTGCTTAAGAGCTATTGCTAAAGCATCATCGTTAACTAAATAGCCTTTATCTTTTGCATAGGTTAAAGCTTTAAATACCTCAATATTAAAGTAGGTACTATCAGAGCTGTAATAGAAGTTATAACTATCTTTTTGATAAGCTACAAGTAAATCTATAATATTTTGAACTTTATCGTCATTATCCTTAAAATACTCATGTCCATAGTCTATAAGCATGGTAAGTATAAAAGGTAAATCAGATAAATTGTAGTTATCATCAATAGAACTTATAAAAGCTTTTTTATCTACGTATGGCAATGGTCCTAAAACAGCGTTTAAATTGTAAGGTTTTTTGTATTTATTTACAAAATCAAAACTTACACTTTGTTTAGCCTTAACAAATTTACTTTGGTTAACTAAACTTGGGGCATATTTATCTCTAACAGTGAGCGAGAATTTATCTTCAAATTTAAAATCTTGAGCACTAACTGTTAAATTAACAGTTCCAACACCATTGTCTACAGCTTCAATTGGCACATAAAAATCATTACGCTCACCTTTTGTTACTGTATGCTCTTTAGTGTAGCTGCATTTTAAGCTATCTTGGCAATTAACTGTTACTTGATAAACACCGCTTTCATTGGCGATATTATCAATATTAATGCGAGCATTGCTCTTATCTTGTGTTGCTAAAAAACGAGGCAAAGCTAAAGTTGCTACACTATTATCTCTAATAATAAGATTTTGACTAAAACTGCCTATACTCTTATCATTAGCAGCATTGAGCATTAAACGCATACTGCCTTGATAGTTAGGGATATCTAAGCTAACTTTTGCATGTCCATCTTTAAGCTCAATATTATCTATATGATAAGCATGAGTCTTTGTTGGAATAGCAGCAAGAGATGTTTGAGCAGAAGCTGCCTCATCATAACCTTGATTCTTAGATAAAGGCAGGTTGATAAGTTTGCTATAGTCATCAACTAAATTAACAAATAAGCCTTTAGGAGCACTATAGTGATCAAAAAGATTTGGGCTCTTGTAAGAGGTTAAACTTAAAATACCTTCATCTACTAAGGATAAACTAGCAATACCATTTAAATTTGAATTAGTATTTATGGTAAGTTCAACTTTGCTGTTTGGCTTTAATACATCTTCATTTGCTAAATTAGTGCTAAGAATAAGTTCCTTATCCTTTAGATCGTGGTTTACCTTAGCAATACCAACTTGTCTAACTAAAGGAGTAGGCATATCTTTATATGGGCTAATTAAAGACATTAACACATAAGCATTAGGATAGCTTTGTTCATCAATATCAAAACTAAAGCTATTTTGTCCTTTTTTTACTTCAATATTTTTGTAGCTTATAACCTTATCTGTACATAAAGCTACAGATGCATAACCATTAGTTTTACTTTCAAAACTAAAGTTTGCTTTATCTCCATCTTTATATAACTCTTTATCAGCAAGCAACTCAACAAAAGATGGGCTATTACTGTCAAAGCTGTTATAGCCTTGATAAAAAGTATTTGCAAATACAATATTATTGTTATTATCATAAACAATAAGTTCATATTCACCATTGTTTAGTTTTAAATCAATTTCTTTATCATTCTTATCGCTGACTTGTACATTTTGTTTGGTAACAAAGCTTTTTGAGGTTATTGGTCTATAATCCCATCTATTGTAGTTGTAAACAAATTGATAAACAGTATTTACTTTATTAATAGTATAACTAAAGTTATTATCTTGACTATTACCATCATCATTAATGTAGGCTAAATCAAAAGCAAAATTATCGGTATTTAATTTTTTAGCTCCAAGATAATAGTTATTAGTTTTAATTACATAATTCTTATTAAAAGCTACAGCTTGATTTTGTGTGTCTATAACTTTAGCATTGAGACTTAATATAGAAGGGGTAGAAACATTTTCTAAATAAAAGTCTAAATTAATACTGCCATCTTTATTACTATTGCCTTGATAACTTTGATAGAAACTATCTTTTTTATTGTAGATACCAAAACTATAATCTTCATAGCCTGTAATTTTTTTGTAATTATCTTTAAGCTGTAAGGTTGCTTCATAAGGAAGATTAGAAGCTTTTGCTCCATATAGGAAATTAGCAAAAAGTTTAATATTTTGATCTTGTGTTAAATTAATACTTGAGCTATTGCTGCTATCTTCTATTTTAATGCTGGCAGGTATAAAGTCAGCAACACTAATAGAGCTTGAGCTTAATGTGTTAATACCATCTTGGCTTACATTTATGAGGTAATTACCTCGAGGTGCATTTTTATTTAGATTAAACTGATAAGAAGCCATACCATATTTAAAGTCCTGAAGGCTTAATTTATCATAGACTTTACCATTTGGCATAATTAACTTAACACTTAAAGATTTTGGATTTAAGGCTTCAAGCTTACTATCTCTTACTACAGAGTTTACATAGATAGTTTCATTAGGTCTATAAATATCTCTATCAGTGTAGGTATATACCTGCATATCAGCTAAGCTTTGACCATAAGTACCTACAAGTTCTAAAGAGTAATTAATATTTTGAACTATACTATCATTTTTATATCTGCATACAATGGCTCTTGGTTTTTTAGCATACACACCTTTAAATCTAGCAAAGCCAGTATTATCTGTACTTACACTTTCAAGTACATCATTGTTTTGACCAATTAAATCAACCTTTACATTAGCTAAAGGTTTAGCATTGGTTATAGAGCGAACACTAACTGCTATACTTTCATCTGCAACGTAGGTAGTTGGAGCTAAATCTGAAATAGCTATTGGGAATATAGTAGAGATATAATTAGGATCATCACTATCTTCTAAATTGCTGACTTTAACAATAAAGACTTGAGTTTTATCATCAAGATAAGGTTTAAAATCAATAGCAGTTTGTTGATAGCTATTTTTGGTAACTTTAAGATCTATTGTTTGTTTAGCAACTTCAATCAAATCTGAATTGTAATTACTATTTAATGAGTAGTCATAAAGGTTATCATAATTGTATAAGGTATTGTCTAAATTATTAAGGCCATACTTATAAATAGTAACGTAAAGTTTATCAACGTTAATGCTATTGATATTAACTAAAGCCTTACTTTCAATTTTAGGTAAAATTAAACCATTTACCTTTTCAATTAAAGGATTAGCATCAGCAATATCAAAATTAAAACTTGTATCCTTTGCTAAATTTAAACCATTACTATCTTTAAGACCTTGCTGCAATACTAATTTATATTTAGCTCCATGTTTTAGATTAGTAAAACATAATTGATCATTACTAATAGCTAAGGCAATAGGAGCAAGTTTTTGATTTTCATATAAGTGAATCTTATTGTAATCTAATTTTTGATCATCAAATTTTCCATTAGATAAAACACAAGCACTAGCAATAGACTGCTGGGATTTTTCAATAACTTTAGTAAAGAGGAGATCTTGAGCGTAGCTGTTGGTACTAACAGCAGCAAGTATTGCACATGTAAGAGGTAGATAGCGCATAGTTACATCCTTATTGTAAGCATGGTTGAATTTAGCCTAAAACTAAGTATACATCATTTTAAATGATAGTTATTTAAAACATAAATTTAATATGATACACAATATATTTAAGCTAAATTTAGCCTTATCATACAAATATAGATATTATGTTTAATAAAACCACATCAAAAATGATTTTTTATAAAAACACTATATCTATTGCATTTATATAGTGATACATGTTTTGATAGCGTTTACAATTTTAATATATTTAATTATTTCAAGCAGTTAATTTGATAAAATTATTTAGCTTTATAGAAATTTTTTTTATAAAAAAAAGTAAAATACAGTTTAAATAAAAAAAATAAAAAAAATATTTAACAAATAAAAAAAAAGTGCTATAGTGTAGCAAGGTTAATTTAATGAACCTGTTATTAAAAACAAACTTTATGGGATATAGAATTATGAAGAAGTCATTATTAGCTTTAGCTATTGCTGCATTAGCAGCTTCATCAGCAGCTTCAGCTGCAACTGTTTATGATAAAGACGGCACCTCATTAAGCGTTTATGGCCGTGTACAAGGTGTTGTATACTCAACTCACGCAGATGGTGCAGGTGCTAACGAAGGCGACAGCACTATCGTTGCTTCAGGTCGTTTAGGCTTTGATATGCGCACTCAATTAACTCCAGGTATCGCTGGTTTTGCTAAGGTTGAGTGGGAAATGGCTGATGGTCAAAAGTATGACGGTTTCCAAGCACGTTATGCATGGGTAGGTGCTGACTTTGGTCAATTTGGTCAAGTTAAGGCTGGTACCTTTGAAGATGCAGTTAAGTATGTTTTAAATACTACTGATATTTTTGATGACTGGGGTTGTGTAGGTCAAGCTGGTAACGATGACAAGCGTGATGGTATGGTAATGTACTCATGGTCAGGTTATGGCTTTGATGCAAACATTTCATATGGTGCTTCACAACAAGGTCAATTAGTTGATGGTGCTTATTTTGCACAAGCATACGTTAATTCTAATGGTGATCGTGTAGGTGGTTCAGAGACCTTACCTATTGAAGGTTCTTTTGCAGTATCTGTAGGTTACACTTCACCTGACGTATTATTTGGACCAATTGCTGTACGTTTAGGTTATGGCTATGTTGGTTTCAGCGGTCATGATGCAAGAACTAATGCAGTGTCTTCAATTGGTGGTATGTATGATAGCTATAATCAATATGCAGCAGCATTGTCATGGGGTTCTTTAGCTCAAGGTCCTTATGTAGCAGCTTTATATCAAATGCGTGACTTTGATCTAAGAAAGGTTGCTTATGCTGGAAGCGAAGTAGATTCAAACTACAGTGTAAGTGGTGTTGAAGTTGTTGCAGGTTATGGTTTTGCTAATGGCGTTTCAATCAGAACTGGTTGGGAGTGGCAAAATGTTGATCTAGATGCAGAAGTTGGTGACTACGATGTAAATGCCTATGCAATTCCTGTATATGTAAACTATCAAATCAATCCAAACTTCAATGTATGGGCTGAGGCAAGATTTGATGTTGGTACCGATGATGGTGATACAGCAAAAGACAGCTTCTTAAAGACAACTGGTGTTAACTACGAAGAGAACGTATACTCAGTTGGTGCACGTTTCACCTTCTAATCTTAGTTAGCTAGAAGTTAATTAATACAAATAGGAGCCCTTCATAGGGCTCTTATTTATTTATAGTAATATAAAATTAAAAACTTATCTTATACTTAATTTACAACTTTTCTTTTTAAAAATTTAATTGTAGTTTTAATTTTAAAAGCTTTATCTAATCTTTATTATTTTATTTGAAATATATATTTAATTTTGAAAGTATAGTTTTAAGTTATAAAGGCTATAATAATAGAGAGATTTGCTCATAGATAAAACTTGTAACAAATTTCGTACATATATATAATAAACAGAAATTTTTGTAATTTTACTGTATATTGAATATAGGTTTATATTCAGCGTATAATTTCATAACTTTGTACTGTGAAAGATTAATAGATAGGTAGGAAATAAGTGTTAAAGCAAAATAATAAAGTTGCAATTATTGGTCTTGGTTTTAGATTTCCAGGGGATATAAGGACATTAGATCAGTATTATACTGCTCTTTGCAACAAAGAAGACTTAGTAAGTGAACTACCAAATGACAGATTTTCTAAAGAATTATTTCAAAGTAATTTTGAAAATGCTAAAGGACATTGTAAGAAATTATATGCAGGTTCTATAAGTAAGATTTTTGATTTTGATTATAGAGCACTTAATTTATCTAAAAAAGAAGTTGAAGCAATGGATCCTCAGCAAAGATTATGCTTAGAGATGACCATTGATGCTTTAACTACAGCAAATATTGCTCCTACTGATTTTGCAGATTCTAATACTGCTGTATTTATTGGTGCTGCATCTACTGATATGGCTATGTCAAAAGCAGATGATTTAGTTGCCATTAGTGCTTATGGTATGACTGGCACCAATTTATCTATTATCTCAAACAGATTATCTCACTTTTTTAATTTACATGGACCATCAATGACCATAGATACGGCTTGTTCTTCATCTATGGTAGCTTTATCACAGGCCTTTAATTATATAAATAATAATAAAGATAGCATGTGTTTGGCAGGTGGTGTTAATGTTTTATTATCACCTATGCCTTTTATTGGCTTTTCACAAGCACATATGCTCTCACCTGATGGCAGATGTAAGGTTTTTGATGATAGTGCTAATGGTTATGTCAGAGCAGAAGGCGGTGCTGTTTTACTTTTGAAATCATTAGATAAAGCTATAGCTGATAAAGATAATATTTTTGGTGTTATATCAGATTGTCTTGTTAATCAAGATGGTAAGACACCAGGTATTTCTTTGCCATCTGCTTGTGCTCAAGAGACTTTATTAAAAGATATATATACAGATGTAGATATAAGTAAATTAGCCTATGTTGAGGCTCATGGTACAGGAACTAATGTAGGTGATCCAATAGAAACAGGTGCTATTGGTCATGTACTTGGGCAAAGTATTAAAAAAGATTGCAAACGTAAGCTTTTAATTGGCTCGGTTAAGTCAAATGTAGGTCATCTTGAAACAGCATCTGGTATGGCTGGTTTAGTTAAAGCATTATTAGTTTTAAAATATAAAAAGATACCTGCTACTATTAATATAAAGAAGTTAAATACAAAAATTGATTTTGACAATTTAGGTTTAGAAGTTGTTCAAGATTTAGTTGATTTACCAAAAGTTGAGGGTAAAGCACTTGTTGGTGTAAACTCTTTTGGCTTTGGTGGTACTAATGTTCATGCTATTTTAGAAGAATATACAGATACTATAAATGAAAATAAAGCAACTTTTGACATTAATGTAGAAAATTCTATACAAAATAGTATTTTTAAGCTTAATTACTCAAGTGAAGAGTCTTTATATAATCTTGTTGCAAGTTATAAAGATTTATTAACAAAAGATAATTATAAAAAAGTCATTAGCACTAACTTCTATACTCAATATGGATTTGATAATGCTTTTTATGCTGATGCACAAGATTTTGAGAGTTTAAATAAGGCACTTGATAGTTATTTAACTGACTATAGAAATAATAATTTTAGTAATAAGTACTATCAAAGAGCAGCTAAGCTAAAAAATATTAAAAAGACTGTATTTGTATTCTCTGGCAATGGCTCACAATATATTGGTATGGGTAAGGAGCTATATACAAATGATAGTCTATTTAAACAAATCTTTGATGATATTGATAATAGGTTACAAAAATATCAAAACTGGTCTGTAGCTGATTATATTTTACAAGCAGACAATAATTGGGATTTACAAAACACAGAGATTGTTCAGCCTATAGTATTTGCTCTTGAGGCTGCTATGTCTTTATATTTGAAAAAATATGGTATTAGTGCTGATAGTGCTTGTGGACATAGTGTTGGAGAGGTTGCAGCAGCCTTTTACTGTGGTGCATTAAGTTTAGATGATGCTTGTAAAGTTATTGTTTATCGCTCAAAAAATCAAGCAAAAACTTTAAATATGGGCGATATGGCTGTAGTTAGAATAGATTCTAAACTTTTAAATGAACTGCTTGCTAATGAGCGTTTTAATAAGGTTCAAATAGGTGCAACTAATGCAAAAGATAGCTTTACCTTAAGTGGTGATAAAGCACAATTACAAGATTTTATAGCTTTAGTAAAAGAGAAATATCAAGTAGCTGCAAGATTATTAAATCTTAATTATCCATTCCATAGCAGTTTTATGGATGCTATTGAAGATAGTTTAAAACATGATTTAAAAGATATTAGTTCAAATAAACTAACATGTGATTTTTATTCAGCAGTTACAGATAAAGTTTGTGCTAATGAATGTTTAGCAGATGATTATTGGTGGCATAACATAAGAGATGATGTTAAGTTTTATCAAGCTATAAAAACTGCTCTAGCAGATGGATGTAATTTATTTGTTGAGATAGGTCCTAAAGATATTTTACTTAATTATGTAAAGTCTGTAGCTAAAGAAGTAAAGACAGATATACAAACATTTGCTTATACCAGCAAAAAAGATTTAGATACTTTATCTAGTCTTAAGGCTACTTTTTTAAGCAGTAATCTATTTAAAGATACAAGTATTTTATTTAATAAGAGTTTTGTTGATAGAGCATTAGCATTACCTTTATATCCTTTTGACAGACATGATGTACGCTTAAAGTATACTAGTGAAAATCAAGGCATTTTTGTATATAAGTATAATGAGCTTTTAGGTAAGCAAAATGCTAATGATAAACAATGCTTTATAAATGAAATTGATCTAGACAGAAACTCTTATATTAAAGGACATAATGTTTTAGGCAAAGTATTGTATCCAGCTGCTGCCTTTATCAATACTTTAAAACTTATGGCACAAGATAGCAGTAAAGATAGTGTTATAGGTTTAGATGATATTGTAATTATGCGCTCTTTAGAGCTCAATGATAATGAAATATATGTCTTAAAAACACAAAAACAAGGATCAAATATATATATAGGCTCTCGTGTTTATAATGAGACTAATGAGTTTGATACTATATGTAAAGCTACACAAATAGTTTCACATAACCTAGCCTATTTGCCTTACAATATTGAAGATGTTATAAAAAACAATACAAATTTTGCTGATGATAAGATTTTATATACTAAAGCATTGCAATTAGGCATAGATTATCAAGATAGCTTTAAGGCTGTAACAAAGTTTGCTCTAAAAGATAAGCTTGTTTATCTTGAGTTAAAAAATGAGCATTTATTGCGTGATGATAATGCTATTTCAATCTTTGCTTTAGATGGTGTATTGCAATCTTTATTTGCATATTTAAATTATGATAGCTCAATGAGTGCAAATTTAATGCTGCCAAGCTTTGTTGATAGCATAAGAGTAAATAGAGATATTACACATACAGCAAGCTTAAAAGCTATTGTTGATCTGAAAAAATTTAATGATTTTGATGCATTATTAGATGCTTACATTTTTGATGAGCATAATAACTATATTATGAGTCTAAAAGGCATTAGATATTTAAAATATGTTAATGCTAAAGAACAGATAAAAGGCTTATTTACTCAAAAGCTAATTAAGCAGACATGCTTAATTGATAATAATGCTGTTAAATTAGATGCTCTGCTAAAAGATGAATTAAAAGCTAATTTAATAGCAAGAAAAGAAGATAAGAGTGAGCAAGAGCAGCTACTTACAATTTTAATTGCAAGTTACATCTATAAGCTAGTAAAAGTTACAGACAAAGATGCTAGCATGCTAGATATTTTTGCTGATAATTTAACCTTAAACTTTAATGAAGATTTAGCTATTTATTTATTAGATTTCTTATGCTCAATAAATTTAGCTAAAAAAATAGATGATCTTACTTATAATGTGTCTAGTGAGTTTGCAGATATTGCAAGTGAGCAGATTTTCACAACTTTAATAAGCACAGATTCAAATGTATTTTTTACTGCTGAGCTTGTATGCCGTATAGGTGAGAATCTATTAAAACTATTAAATAACGAAGTTAAAATAGAAGATGTGCTGGCTTATACAAAAGATAGTGTATTTAATAATTATTTTTATAATAATAAATATATTAATGAATTATCTTATATCTACTCATCATTTATTTTAAATAATATAGAAAAATACAAAGACTCAAATGTAAGTCAAGTAAGTATTTTAGAGCTTTATACAAATAATCTATCTTTATTTTTAAATTTAGAAGATCTTATAAAGAATCAAGAAGTTAAATATAGTGTAATTTGTTTAAATGAGGTTGATTATAAGCATTTAACTGCTTATTTTGAAAGCTATGCTAATGTATGTATATACCATATACATGACATTATAGAAGATAAGTTTGACTTTATTGTATCTTTCAATGCACTTTTAAACTCAAACTATCGTGCTGTATTTGCAAGACTTCAAGAAGATAACTTAAAAAATAGTGGTCACATTTTAGGTTTTGAAAGACAATTTAGTGCTGTTGATAGCTTTATTGTATCTTTTGCTAATTTAACCTCAGATAATAATAAATTTAGTTCTTTAATAAATTTAGAACAAGATCTAAAACTTCAAATACCATTTATTGTAGATTTAGATTCATATAAGTGTTTTATAGCTGATAGTAATACTGATGCTGTAACTACTGATAGTCAATCTATATCTTTAGATAAAGATAAGTATTTGTATGTAAATATTGCTGCAAACAATGATAGTAATATTAGTTTTGATGAGTTTTATTCAAATTTAGTACAAAATACAGGGCATAACTTATTAGAGCATATTAAGCAAAAAGTTATTATTTTAGATTTAAGAGCAAGTTGCAGTATATGCTCAAATGAAGATGATTTTGCTATGCTTTGCTATAAGTTAGGGCAGATTGCCTTAGCTTTATCTAATATCAATGGTATTAAATTAACAGTGATTGTAGATAGTATCATTGATATTTTCTATATAAATAATCAAGCAGTAATGCAAGATATAAATGCTCTTAATGTTAGTGATGAAGTAAATAGCTATGCTTTAATGTGCTTATTTAGAACAATTAAGAATGAGTTAAATTTAGACATTAAGTTAGTAAGTGCAGCAAATGATGATGTAACAAAAGCACATTTATATAAGCAATTAGCATGTAATGATGATTTTAGTGAAATCGTTTTAGATCAAAATAAGCGTTATAGTTTAAGCTTTGAGTATGAAGAAGCTAAGAATACCCAAGCAAAAGAGGCTGATACTTATTTATCTTTAGATTTTACAACTCAAGGTAATTTAAATACTTTATCCTTTAGATCTAAGAGTATGCAATCTTTAAAGGATAATGAAATTTTAGTTAAAACAGCTGCTGTTGGTTTAAATTATCGTGATGTAATGTGGGCTTTAGGTTTATTGCCTGCTCAAGCTTTAGAAAATGGTTTCTCAGGACAATCTTTAGGTCTTGAGTGTTCTGGTACTGTTGAGGCTGTAGGTAAACTTGTAAATAATGTTAAAGTTGGTGATAAGGTTATAGCTTTAGCTAAAAACTGTTTTGCAAGTCATGTTGTAGCTACAAAAGATTCTGTTTTTGTAGTTCCAGATAACATTAGCTTAACAGATGCAGCATCTATTCCTGTAGCATTTTTGACTGCTTATTACTCTATTGTTTATAAGGCTGCAGCTGCAAAGGGTGAGAGCATTTTAATTCATGGCGGAGCAGGTGGTGTTGGTCTTGCAGCTATTCAAATAGCTCAAGATCTTGGTTTAAAAATATATGCCACAGCTGGCAGTCCTCATAAACGTGCTTTATTAGAACGTCTTGGAGTTAAACATATCTACTCATCTAGAAGCTTATCTTTTTATGAGGAAATTTTAAAAGATACCAATGGACGTGGTGTTGATATTGTTCTTAATTCTTTATACAAAGATGCAGCTGTCGCTTCATTAAAACTATTGGCTCCATTTGGACGTTTTATTGAATTAGGTAAGCGTGATTTCTTTGAGAACAATGAAATTCACTTAAAAGTATTTAAAGACAATTTATCCTTTATTGGTGTTGATGTTGATGAGTTATTAGTTTACAAGCCAAACTTAGCTAGAACCCTCTTTAATGAGATTATAGATAAGTTTAGTGATGAAAGTTATTACACCTTACCAGTATCATTATATGAACACTATAATGTACGCCAAGCTTTTTTAGATATGAAAGCTTCATTGCATATTGGTAAGATTGTTGTTGATACTAGCAAGCTAATAGTTAATCAAACAAAGAAAGCTATAAATACAGGGATTAATAATATAAATACTGAAGGTGTTTATATTATTACAGGTGCATTAGGTGGTCTTGGTTTAACCTTAGTTAAATATCTAGCAGCACAAGGTGCTAAAAAGATTTATCTAATCGGCAGACGAGAATTTAATGATAATATTGCTAAGACTTTAGCCTCAATTTCTAATACTACTGTTTTAGAGTATGTAAGTTTAGATGTAACAAAGCAAGATAAGGTTCATGCTTTTATTGAGAGTGTTAGCCAAAAAGGTGAAACAATAGCAGCTTTTTATCATAGTGCTGTTGCTCTTAAAGATGCTTATATTCAAAATTTAGCCTATGATGACTATTTATCGCTTTTGAAGACCAAAGTAGATGGTGCTGTAAACTTTTTATCAGCAATGCAAAAATATCATCTGCAATGTCAAAAAGCAGTATTTATATCATCAATTACCACTATTTTTGGTAATGAAGGACAAGCTAATTATGTTGCAGCTAATGCTAAGCTTGAAGCAATAGCAGCTTTATATAGACAACATAATATTAATGCAAGCACCTTCTTATTAGGTCCAATTAAAGATGTTGGTTTATTACAAAATAATGATAAGTTATTAAATATTTTTGAACATAAATTGGGTTTAATTGCACTTGATGCTAAAGAGGTTGCTTGTGATATCAATAAATATCAAGACTCTGTTGTTATAGCATCTTTGTGTCATTTATCTTTAAATTATCTATCTGAGATTAAATCTTTATATGAGAGTAGATTTAATCAATTAAGAGCTGCTTTTAATATATGTGCCAAACACTATGATAAGAGTTTAGCTCAAACTATTAAATCTTTAGATTTTGATAGTGCAGTAGCTGCTTTAAGCAAGAGAATAGTTGCAATTATTGCAGATCAATTAGGTATGGATAGCTCAAAAATAAGCACAAGCTCAAACCTTTTAGATTTAGGTATAGATTCTTTATCATTAATGGAGACAATCAGCATCCTAGAGCATGAGCTTGAAATAAAAGCTAGCTTAAACCAAATTTCAGGTAACAACTCTATAAACTCTTTAGCTACATATTGTGTTGAAAAAATCAAAAAGAGTGATGAGAGTTTAGATGAGGATGTATTAACTGTACTTGAAAAGCAGCATGGCTCAAAATTAAATGATAATATAAAATCACGTATAACAACAAATTAAATAAAGGATTTAATTGTATGAGTAAGCTCTCAATTGATGAGAAAAATAGTTTATTATCACGTTTTGCTAAGCTATCTAGCAGTGGTAATAAAGTAGCAGTTAATAGCAATACTACTTTAAAAAGAGCAAGTTTTAAGGATTTTTTACTATATAAAAAAATAGTAGCTCAAAGCTCAGTTGCTAAGCAAATGGGTCTTGAAAACCCATTTATGCAATGTCATGATTCTATTGCTAAAGCTCATACAAAGATTCATGGTTTAGATTATATTAATTTTGCCACTTATGACTATTTAGGCTTAAATGCAGATAAACGCATTAATGATTTTGCTTATAGTGTGATGCAGGAGCTTGGCACTAGTGCTACAGCTTCACGTCTTGTTGCTGGTGAAAAGCCAATACATGAGATCTTTGAAAATGAAATTGCTAAGCATTATAAGACAGAAGCTGCTATTTGTTTTGTTAGTGGGCATGCTACTAATGTTAGTGTGATATCAACACTTTTTGGTAAAAATGATTTAATTGTCTATGATAGGCTTTCTCACAATTCAATTATGCTAGGAGCTCAAAACTCACAGGCTACAACTTTAGCTTTTGCTCATAATGATATGGAGGCTTTAGCTAAACTTTTAGAGGAGCATAGAAATAAGTATCAAAATGTACTTATTGTCACAGAAGGTGTTTTCTCTATGGATGGTGATGTGGCTAATTTACCACGTTTAATTGAATTAAAAAAACAATACAATGCTTTTTTAATGGTAGATGAGGCTCATGCTTTAGGTGTTGTAGGTGAAAATGGTCTAGGCTCTCATGAGTATCATAATGTAAGTGCTAGTGATATTGATATATTTATGGGCACTTTATCTAAGACATTATGTTCTTGTGGTGGTTATATTGCTGGTAAAAAAGAGCTTATTGAAATATTAAAATATTATGCTCCAGCTTTTGTATACTCTGTTGGTCTATCTCCTGTTTTAGCAGCTGCATCTTACAAAGCTTTATTATTGTTACATAGTGAAAAGGCAAAAATAGAAAAGCTAAAGCAAAATATTGCATATACTAAAAAGCAAGCACAAGCTTATAATTTAAATATAGGCTGTGCAGGTGATAGTGCTGTATTTCCAATTATTATAGGCTCATCATTAAAAGCTACAATTTTATCTAATTTATTATTCAAGCAAGGTATCTTAGCTTTACCTATAATATTCCCAGCTGTTGAGGAAGAAAAAGCAAGAATTAGATTATTCTTAAGTGCCGAGCATAGTTTTGAAGATATTGATACTTGTTTGAAAACTATACAAGAGTTACTTCCAAAAGCTCAAGATTTTGAAGCTCAATTTATAAAAAAGGATGATGGTGATGGCAAATAATTTGTCATCGTTAAAGAAAAATAGCTTACAAGGTCGTAGTTTTATTTTATTGCAAGGACCTCAAAGCTATTTTTTTATTGAGCTTGCTAATGCTTTAGTTTTTTGTGGAGCAAGTGTAGTTAAGGTTAATTTTTGTGGTGGAGATGTATTAATTTGGCAGAGCCACAAAAAAGATGATGCTATTGTCAGTGTAAATTACCACGATAGAGCTTGTAATTTTCCGCTTTTTATAAAAGAGCTTTATGATAAACACAAAGCAACAGATTTAGTAGTTTATAGTGACTGGCGCCCAATGCATCAAGATGCTATTTTGGTTGCTAAAAGCTTGGCTATTAACATTTGGGTTTATGAAGAGGGCTATTTACGCAGTGGTTTTGTTACCTTAGAAAAAAATGGTGTTAATGGCAGAAGCTCTATACCTAAAAAGGCTAGTGTTATTCAAGAGTTAGCACAAACTTGTCCAAGTTTTACGCCATCACGTTTAACTTTGCAGCATGATTCAATCTATAATAAGGTTCGTTTTGCTATTTTGCATCACTTTGGAAATGTAGTTTTATTCCCAGCTTTTGCTTTTTATAGAACACATAGAGCTCATAATATTTTGTTTGAGCTAATAGGTATTTTGCCTCGTTATTTAAATAGAAAAAATCGTAGATCAAGATCATCACAAAGCTTAAAAGCTTTTTTAAAAGATAAAAGACCTTTTTTCTTTTACCCATTGCAGCTTAAAGATGATTCTCAAGTACAATTATACTCACCATATATAAGACAAGAAGAAGCTATAACTGCGATAATATCTTCTTTTGCTAAAAATGCTCCTAAAGATAGCAGACTTTTAATTAAAAACCATCCTCTTGATAATGGATTAATTCCATATAGAAACTATATAGAGAAAATGGCACAGGCTTTAGGCTGTGGCGGACGAGTATGTTACATAGAAGATGGTAATAGTAATTTTTTAATTAAAAAGTCTTGTGGTGTGGTATTAATAAATAGTACAGTAGGTCTTAGTGCTCTACTGCAAAGAAAAAAGGTTTTTTGTCTAGGTTATGCTGTTTATGGTATTAAGGGGCTTGCACATAGCTTTTTATATCAAAATTTAGATGATTTTTGGACTAGTAATGAGCCTTTTAATGAGCAATTATTTAATGATTTTTGTGCTGTAATTAAAGCAAAAGCACTAATTGAAGGTGATTTTTATACAGCAAGAGGTGTACGTTGGGCTGCTTTAAACAGCATTGAAAGATTTAAGGAGGCAGCTTGTGCTACTGCAAATAAATGATGATTATTATTTAGATAATGCTAATGATTTAGATTTAGAGCAATGTATTGATATTTTAATTGAAGTATCAGATGAATTATTGCCTACTATTTTTAATAAGATTAATATTAAAAATGCCTTATTATTAGTTGCAAACTCAGATAATGAGTTTATTAATTCTAAAAACTTTTATCTTATCAAAAGTTTTAAAGATAATAGTATTGTAGCTTTATTACTTGCCTATAAACAAACAAGTCATAAATTACCTTTAGTATTAAGAAGCTTACTTAATAAAGAAAGCTGTAATATCTTAAGTAAAATAATGTTTACTAATGAGCAAAATGCTTTTTATATTAATACATTATTTGTAAGCGAAAGTTCTAGAGGTATGGGTTTTGCTAGCCTACTATTAGATCTTGCTAAAATTGAGGCAGCTAAGCTTGATTGCTCAAGTTTATATTTGCATTGTTATGAAGACAATGAAAAGGCATTAGGTTTATATAAAAGATATGGTTTTAAACAAATAGATACTGTAAGCTATCAAGAACTTAATAATTTTAAACATCAAAAAGGTTTAATTTTAAGTTTATCACTTAATTAATATGTACTCATTTAATCATGCTTTAATTACAGGAATAAGTGGTGATTTAGGCTTTGCTTTAGCCTCATACCTTATTACACATAACTTATGTAAAAATTTAAGTGTTTGTGCTAGAGGGGAGGTTAATGATACAAAACTGCAAGCATTATGTGATAAATTTAATGTTGTTTTAAATATAGAGCATTTTGATATTAGAGATGATGCTTTATTAAAAGATTTCATCTATAAAGCTAATAATTTAGCAAAGTTAGATCTTGTTATAGCAAATGCAGGAGTATCCCTAACAAGATCTGGTAAAGATAATTTACTTGAAGATGATTTTGAGATAAACCGTGGTTTTGATATTAATACCAAAGCGAGTATAAAAACAATATATTATGCTTTAAGCTCTTTTATTGAAGAAAGTGCTACTATAAATAATAACTTACATTTAGTTACAATATCATCACTTGCTTCAATGTTGCCAATGCGCTCATCTCCTGTTTATAGTGCCTCAAAAGCTGCATTAAACATGTATATAGTAGCACTTGAGCAAATGATTAATACTAAATATAAAAATAGAGTTTTTTTTACCAATGTATTAGCAGGTTTTATTAAAAGTAATATGTCAGATAGATATATTGGTAAAAAAAGCTTTATGATAGATGCATCAACTGCTAGTGATATTATTATAAAAGCTGTAATAAAAAGAAAATCTATAGTTGCTTTTCCTTTTAGTTTATACTTTTTATTAAAGCTCGTTCCTTTTGTACCTCGTTTTATTTCAAGTTTTTTTATTAATAAATTTGATTTTGAGGTGAAAGCAGATAAGGATAGGGTTTCTTTTGAAAAGGATTCCAACAATTAAATTTTAATATTTTTATAAAATTTTGTATGTCTATATTTTATTGCTCTATTTTAACTTTTATTTGTTTATTAATTTTAAATTGTATATCAGCTGTTATATGTCAAAACTTTATTAAAAATACTTATAGGACAAAAAAGTTATATAGTTTTAACTTAGGATTGGTTATTTTTAATACTTTTATAATAAATATTATTTGTACATTATTTTTATTATCAATAATGCCAAGCTATGAAATAGCTTGTATTATTACTATTGTTTGTTATTTTGTATTTTTTATTATTTCTTATTTAAAATTTTTAGTTTTAAAAGAACCAATTGTTTATAGTGATTTTGCTTTAATAAAAGAGATGTTTATATCTCCTCGTTTATATTTTGCTTATGTGCCCATATTTGCTTGGATTTTTATAGCTTTTTTAATATTAGTCTTTTTTTACATTTTGTATAGATTACCTTTTTCTTATATAGATTTTTATGACAGATTAATTTATCTTTTATTTAGTATTGTATTACTAATTATTACCAATAAATTTTTATTAAATAAAAAACTAAGTTATAACTCACTTATTGATGGAGCATCAATAAGTCCATTATTTGCTTTTTGCATACAATTAAAAGAGTTTTTTTATGCCAAAAGATTTATAAAAAAATATGGAGTAGAACAATATCTTAATTTAGATGTAATAAATGAAAATAGCTTAAAAAACTTAAAACAAAATAATATAAGTAATAAAGATTATGAAGATAAAAATCAAACTTTAAATAATTTATTTACAGCAAATAATAAATTTAAAAATGTCATATTAGTACAAGGAGAGTCTTTTTGTAATTTAACAAGACTTGGATTTAGTAAGTATGCTAGAGATTTTTCAAAAGATAGTAAGTTTAAACATCTAGGTCTTTTAGATATTGATTATTTAGGGGCATATACAATGCGCTCAGAGTTTTCTGTATTAACAGGACTTACAAGAGAAAAATTAAAAATATTTTCTTATGATCCATACTTGTTAGCTAGAAACTATAAATTAAATTCACTTGCAAACTTTTATAGAGAGCAAGGCTATAAAACCATTTGTATTCATGCAAACAGTAAAAAGTTTTTTGCAAGAGATAGAGTTTTACATAATTTAGGTTTTGATTGCTTTATTGCTAAAGAGAATATGCCAAATCTTTGTAAAAATGGGCATAATGTGAGTGATTTTGAATTATTTAAGTATGTAAAAACATTATTAAATAATGATGAGAAAATGTTTATCTTTGTGATTACTATGGAGGCTCATGGTCCTTGGAGTTGTAATGGTGATGAGATTATTAAAGATAATTTAGTTAATGATGATTTAATTAAGATAGATAAGAAATCACATTTTAAATTAAAAGATTATTCAACTCATATACATAGTATGTGTATGGGATTAGAGTATTTATCAAATAATTTAGAAAACTCCTGTATATTAATGTATGGTGATCACTTACCATCAATTAATGGTGTATTAAAGTCAAAAGCTTTATTAAAGCCAGATATTTATGTATATAAAGAAGATCTTAAAGATAGTAGTGTAAATTCTGAACATAATTTTACTACGCTAGTTACACCATCTAGTTTAAATCTAAATTTAAAAGTTTAGCTGTTTAAGTAAAGCTGTATTAGTATAACGATTACCATAATAATACTGTTAGATAGACTTAACTTTTAATATTATGGTAATCTTTTATAAAGTTAAAAATACTTATTACAAATTTCATCAAAGCAAACTAAAGCTTGAAGAATAGTTTTATCCATATCCATATATTTATATGTACCTAATCTTCCCCCTAAAATTAGATTTGGAGTATTTAAAGCTTTTTCTTGATATTTTATGTATAACTCATTATTTTTTTTATCATTAACAGGATAGTAAGGAACATCTCCTTGTTTATACTCAGCAGAGTATTCTCTACATATTATAGTTTTATTTAATTTAATTAAATCGTTACATTCAGGATGAAAATGTTTAAACTCGTGTGTTCTTGTATACGGAATATACTCATCAGCTTCATTCATAACAGCACAACCTTGAAAGTCTTGAGTGTTTTCAACAGACCACTCAAATTTTAAAGTTCTCCACTCAAGCTTACCATAACAATAGTTAAAGAACTCATCTATTGCACCAGTGTATATTATAAAATCATTATCTGTAATTTCTTTTTTTATATCATTATATTCTGTATTTAGTCTTATATTAATGAGATCATTATTTAGTAGTTTTTCAAAAAAAGGAGTATATCCTCCAACAGGAATGCCCTGATAAAAATCATTAAAGTAATCAGAACAATAATTTGTTCTAAAAGGTAGCCTTTTTATAATTGAAGCTGGTAACTCTTTAGGATCTCTTTGCCATTGTTTTTTAGTATAACCTTTAATGAAAGCATTATATAATTCATGTCCTATCAGTGAAATAGCTTGTTCCTCAAGATTATTAGGATTTTCTATATAATCATCATTAATTTTTTTTTCTAAAAATTTTTTACATTCTGATGGTGTTAAATTTAAATTAAAAAATTCATTTATAGTCCTTAATCCTATAGGCATAGAATATATATTATTATTTGATTTTGTCATAACAAAATGCCTATACTGGTTTAATTGGATAAAGCCACTTATGTAATCATATACTCTTTTATTTGATGTATGAAAAATATGTGCTCCATACCTATGACAATTAATACCTGTTTCTTTATCTGCAAAAGTGTAGCAGTTGCCTCCTATATGATCTCTTTTATCAATTAATACAACTTTTTGTTTTAAAATATTACTAACTCTTTCAGCTAGGACAGAACCAAAAATGCCAGCACCTACAATATAAAAAACCATAAAATATACTCCAATAAAATTTTAAATATAGTTGTTTTTAAATTTTTTAGATTAAAAAACATAACTAGGATGTTGCTATTAAATATAAATATCTCAGTATTCTAACTTGAGAAATTAATTTAAAGCAATTTACCTAGTGAGTTTGATAATTATTTAAAAGATTAACTGAATAGTGCAAACATGCCATATTAGCCATTTTTATAGATAAAGAACTCTCTTTTTCATTATAATAAATTTAATACAAACAAAACATGAGTCCTTAGGACATGTTAGCACAAAATAAAGCAAATGACAGTAATAGTATGTGGTAAATATATTGAAAAATATGGGCTATAAATAAAACCTGTTTAAGATCACATTATTCTAGATGATTGCTAAATATCTTATAAATTACAAAGGCTAATATATTTCCGACATTGAGCAGTAAAATTTTTTAATAAAAAATCACATTATAATAATACATAATCATTTGTTTTTAAACTTGTCAAGCAATATTTTCTTCTTTTGTAAACTAAGGATCACTTTATTGTCTTATTTTATCTAAACTTTAAGATAAGGATCACTTTAAAAAAATAAATATAGCTTTTTTGCTTTGATTCTGTATTCTTAATATAGTTTATGTTTAATACAAGGTTTTACTATGCGCTCTATAGATACAAACAATCAATTGAATCAAGATAATGCTTCAGACATTGAATTTATTAATGCAGGTTTACCCTAAAAGTAGCTATTAAGGTTACCTGTTAAAGATCTTACGTTGGCAACCCTGCTGTCCAGTCTGTCTAAAATT
>CALXNP010000024.1 GCA_944389785.1 uncultured Anaerobiospirillum sp. | reverse complement strand
TGAAATAGGTAGTAAAATAAAGAAACACACTTTTATGAGAGTTAAAAGCTTCTAATACAAAAAGTGTGATCTAAATCAGATGGTAAGTTTGCCGTAAAAAATTTTTATATAAAAAACATCCCCTAGCAGAGTAGGGGATATAAGGTATATTTAATTAATCGGTAACTTTTTTAAAGCGCATTCTATGAGGAGTAGCACTTTCACCTAGTTCTTTTTTCTTCCAGGCTTCATATTCTGTATAGTTACCTTCAAAGAAGTTTACTTTTCCTTCGTCTTGATAATCTAAAATATGAGTAGCAATTCTATCTAAGAACCATCTATCGTGAGAAATTACCATAGCACTGCCAGGGAATTCTAAAAGTGCATTTTCAAGAGCACGCAGTGTTTCCACATCAAGATCATTTGTTGGTTCGTCAAGCAATAGTAGATTACCGCCAGCTTGCAGAAGTTTAGCTAATTGTAAACGACCACGCTCACCACCTGATAATGAGCCTACACGTTTTTGTTGATCGGTACTCTTAAAGTTAAAGCGTCCAATATAAGCACGTGATGGTATTTCATAAGAACCAATTCGTAAAATATCTTGTCCTTGAGATATTTCTTCAAATACTGTCTTATTATCATCCATTTCATCACGGAATTGTTCAACATATGCAGTAACTACAGTATCACCTAGTTTGATAGTACCACTATCTGCTTGCTCAAGACCTGTAATCATTCTAAATAATGTAGACTTACCAGCACCATTAGCACCAATAATACCTACAATTGCACCTTTTGGTACAGTAAATGAAAGATTATCAATTAAAACTCTATCATCATATGACTTAGTTAAATTATTAACCTCAAGTACTGTATCACCTAAGCGAGGCCCTGGTGGAATATAGAGCTCATTAGTCTCATTACGACGTTGATACTCAACATTAGATAGTTCTTCAAAACGAGCAAGTCTTGCTTTAGATTTAGCATGACGACCTTTAGCTCCTTGACGTACCCACTCAAGCTCACGTTCAATAGAACGACGGCGAGCTGTTTCTGTATTTTCTTCAATTTGCAGACGTTTTTCTTTTTGCTCAAGCCAAGATGAGTAGTTACCTTGCCAAGGAATACCTTCACCTCTATCTAGTTCTAGGATCCAGCCTGCAACATTGTCAAGGAAGTATCTATCGTGAGTTACAGCCACAACTGTACCTGGGTATTGATGTAAAAATTGTTCAAGCCAATCTACAGATTCTGCATCTAAGTGGTTAGTAGGCTCATCAAGCAATAGCATATCAGGCTTTTCAAGAAGTAGGCGGCATAATGCTACACGACGGCGCTCACCACCAGATAATACTTTAATTTGTTTATCAAAATTAGGTAAGCGTAGGGCATCGGCAGCTCTTTCTATTTGATTATCTAGATTATGTCCATCATGTGTTTGAATTATTGCTTCAAGCTGTGCTTGCTCTTTAGCTAATGCATCAAAATCAGCATTTTCATCTGCATATTCAACATAAACTTCATCTAATCTTGCTAAAGCTTGTTTTACTTCTGTAAAAGCTTCTTCTACAACTTCTTTAACAGTTTTATCTAAATCAAGTTTTGGTTCTTGAGGCAAATAACCTATTTTGATACCTGGTTGTGGTCTTGCCTCACCTTCATAGTCTTTATCAACACCAGCCATGATTTTTATAAGACTAGACTTACCAGCACCATTTAAACCTAGCACACCAATTTTGGCACCAGGGAAAAAAGATAGGGAAATATCTTTGAGAATTTGTCGTTTAGGTGGCACAATTTTGCCAACACGATTCATTGTAAAAATGAACTGAGCCATGAAAATTCCTCTTAAAATAACAATAGCTAGATTTTACCTTGTTTAAAGATTTTTAGCAAAAATTTAAGCTTAAAATTTGATTTATTTGCTGGATTAATAAAAAAACCTGCCTAAAGCAGGTTCTTACAAAGTGCGAAGAGAGATGGAAATTTTTATCTTTGTTGAAGAATTTGTAAAGCCACTTCAGGTCTTGTATTTGCTTGTGTTAATACAGTAGCTGTAGCTTGCTGAATAATTTGTAATTGAGTAAGGTTAGCAGTTTCTTCTGCAAAATCAGTATCTCTAATACGTGATCTTGAGTTAGATACATTCTCGCTAACATTTGATTGGTTTCGTATGGTTGACTCCATACGATTTTGTATAGCACCTAATTCTGCTCTTTTAGCATCAACACCTGTAATTAAAGCATCGATACCTGCTAAAACTCTTTGAGCTGATTCAGCTGTAGATACATCAATACCCTTACCATTAGGATCATATTTAAATATATCCTCATATCTTACTTTTTCAGGTAAAGGCTTACCATCCGGACCTAATATAGGTGATCCATCAGGTGCTGTTTGAAACTCACCTTCTAATTCATATTCTTCAGAACCTGTAACTTGGGCGGCAATTTTTGCTAAAGAATTGGTACTATAGCCTGATGACAAATCAACCTTAACAATAGAATTAGGATCTGCGCCTATTTGGAAACGTACAACACCTGCTTCACCATTTAAAATATCCTGACCTGCAAAGGTAGTATCTTCTGCAATTCTAGTGATTTCTGCATTTAAAGCATCAACTTCAACTTGAATTGCTTCACGATCAGTATCAGTATTTGTACCATTAGCAGCTTGAAGTGCTAAAGTTCTAATACGCTGTAGCATACTAGTGACTTCATCTAATGCACCTTCTGCTGTCTGGGCATAGGATATAGCATCTTGAGCATTTCTATTACCAGATGCAATTCCTTCAATTTGAGATGTTAATCTGTCAACTACTTGAACACCTGCAGGATCATCTTGAGCGGTATTAATTTTATTGCCTGATGATAATCTTTCATAAACAGTGTCTAACTGTTTTGTAACATAACTCATCTGGAACTGTGTTCTAACAGATGTTGGATTTGTATGTAAATAAAGTCCCATAATCTCTCCACACTTTAAATTGAGATTTTAAGTAAGTGCTTATATACATGAAATAATTGTGCCAAAAATATTATTTTTTATAACTATATGAATTTTAAAAAATTTTTATAAATTAGACATAGGTTACATCAATTTTTTTTATTTTTTTGTAAGATATAAGCACAATATATAGTTAAGGTGGCAATTTTTGCTCATTATCAATCAATCATAAAAAGGATTTTGTTATGAAAATAGAGCATGTGGCTCTTTATGTCGATGATTTAGAGGGCGCTTTAGAATTTTTTAGAACTTATTTTGATGCAAAGGCAGGACATAAGTATCATAATGAGCAAACATCACTTTCATCTTATTTTTTAAGTTTTGATGATGGTTCTCGTCTTGAAATTATGAATAGATATAATTTACAAGAAAATAGTAATTCAATTTTTCAAAAAGGTTTTATCCATATTGCTATAAGTGTAGGCAGTAAAGAAAATGTAGATAATTTAGCTAAGCGTTTAAAAGATGATGGCTATGAAATTTTAAGTGGACCTCGTACTACTGGTGACGGTTATTATGAGAGTACAATTAAAGGTTTTGAAGGTAATTTAATTGAAATAACTATTTAATAAAAATAGTTATTTTTGCTAAAGCTTTATTATATTAAGCTTTAGCTTATATTAATCATAAATATAGGTGCTAAGATCATCATAAGCACCTACATCATTTTTTAAAAATTCAGCTTTGCGTACATACATAGAATTGATAGTGTAGCCTTTGGCTTTTAGTAAATTAATTTTATAATCAAGTAAAGCTGCTGGTACATACAATTGTCTTGCAGCATCAAAAAATGAATAATCTTGCAGATAATATAGAACATCATCATCTTTTAAGATTAATTCAGAAGCAAAAAAATTAGCTTCATTTTCTACAAAGGATCGTTGTTCAAAAACTTCACTATCATAAAAGCCATAGCTTAAAGCTGATTTGTTATGTAATAGAGCATGACCTAACTCATGAGCAACTAATATACGTTTGAAAATTTCATTGACATTACTATCTATAACTATATTTTTCTGTCGTGACTGATAAAAGAAAAAACCTTTTAGTTTTTGTTTTAAATCAAAAAAATGTACTTTAATACCAAGTTGATTACAAATAGTTAAAGGGTCATAGCTATCATAAGTTTTATGTAGTTTAGCTACATTGTTAATGATTAGATCATACTTATTCACAATATATCCTTAGATTTAATTAGACTTTTTTGTTTGAAATTTTTTAGGTGTATATTTTTTCTTAGCATTAGCTTTTGAATCCATATATACCATCATTAAGGCTTGCTCAAAGACTTCTTGAGCATCATCATTAATACTTCCGCCTGCAAATAGGGTATTAGTTTGTTCAAAGACTGTTTGAGCTTCTTTTTGTGCTCTTTGTCCAAATTGAGTTCTAACTTCATCAAAGAATATTTCTTTATCTTTATTAGCATTAGGATTATTTTCATCATCATGTGTTAAATAATACATGCTAACATTAAGAGATTTTGCAAGTTTCTTAAGATTAGTCTGTTTTGGTATTACATTTTTTTGTTCATATGCAATTAAAGATTTAACTGAAATATTAGTTAAAGCTGATAATTGCTCTATGCTCAAATTTAAAGCTAGACGAGCTGCTTGTAGTTTGCTAGAAAAGTTCATGCTGTAATCCTCAAAGTTTAAGTATGTTTACTAATACAGCAAACATAGGTAATAGTTGTTTAAGACAGCATAATTTACTGAGTCTAAGTTTATATTATTTTATATGTGAGTTATTTGCACTTAAATAAAGAACAATTATTTCTAACAGAGCTAAATAAATATCAGCTAAACTTAAATAGTTTTAGTTTATAGTACCTAAAATTGCTATTTTTAACTATTGCTAAAACATATAATTTATGTAAGATAAAACCTTCTAATTAGCTGTTGATAAAAAGCTTTTTAATTAGAAATGCTGTTTAATTGCTCAATGGTGCCACTATTATGTTAAGACTACCGTTAACGTTAGTGTTAAGTCAATATAAACCTATATAATAATTTTTGTACATTAAACAACTATAATTAAATTTAATTTCATCTATTAAAATTTAATTTTTTAGATTCTATACCTTCAACCCCATGGAAAAGCCTGATTGTATTGCCATCATCAGTACCTTTTTTATAAGCATTATGTTGAGCTTGACTCCACATATTAGTGGTGATTTTTATTGAAATTAGATTAGGGTGATACTTTATTTTATAATCTTCAATTAATTGATATTCTTCTTTACTAATAACAAATTCATTTACTTTATTTTTAATACTATCAAGCCAACCTAAAAGATAAGCTTTAGTATTGTTTCTTAATTCATTTTCTATTTTCCTTTTTAATAGTTTTTGATAAATATCATAAGAATTTTTTAAAAATATATCATCTTTATCAAAGCTATAAAAAGAATTATATGGATTAATAAACTTAAATATATCATTATTTTTATATTGCTTTTTTAAACGTGTTCGCTCCCTTTTAAGAAAATCTTTTTTAACTATGCTTAATTGACGAGATAAAATTATAAAGGCGTATTTTGCAATATTAACTCTATCTTTTGTGCCAATAATAGTTATAGATACTGATTTTGCAGCATTTTGTGATGTAATAAAGCCAGAAACACCAAAAGCTTTAAAGATAATATTTGCTAACTTATTCGTATAACGTCTATCTTTTATTCCAGCTAAGGTATTTTCACTTTGTTCAACAATAGTGCTTAATTCAATGTCTTTTTGTGAGATATTGTGCTTTTGCATAAGCTTTTGAGCCATAGCTAAAGCAATTGCAGCTTCATTTTCATTTGCAGAGCTACTCAAAGAAAGTAGTTTCTTTATCCTGTCAAAAACTTCTTCACTCATAATACAAAAGAGCATCAAGTGCTTGATATTTGAAAATTAGCGTTAATTATAATTTTGCTGAATATTTGGCGTCTCTGGCGGGATTTGAACCCACGACCTTTCGCTTAGGAGGCGAATGCTCTATCCAACTGAGCTACAGAGACAATGATATGTTTAAATTTATGTAAAAATTTTGACAAAATTATAGCTTGTAGTCTTTTTGATTTCAACATACAAGCTATTTTTTTATTTATTGTGTACTTAAGGATGTGACAAGATCATCTACTCTTGGATTTACTAGGCTATCATTATAATCTATAGGACGTAACTTAGCAGAATCTGGATATACAGAAATAACTTCATACTCATAAGTTCTTGTATCATGTGCTACAAAATTATCTCCATCAGCTGTAGATATCTTAGATCTATGTTGTACACTAAATTTATCACCAACTCTAATATTAGCTTTAGAGCCTTCATTGATGATGATATCATCACCATCTATATTGGTGATAATAGCTTTAAGTGGTAAGCAATGTAACTCACCTATAATATCTTCAACTGCAATATCAACTAATTGTTTTAATCTTGCACCATATGATGAGTTAATAAAACGGTTTGAGCGCAGATCAATTCTTTCCCCTTGTTTAAAATCCCAATCACTCTCACCAGAGTAGTTTTTACTAAATAAAATGTTTTTACTATAGACATCATAAACAGCTATATTAAAATCAATACTTCTAGTTTGAGTATATAAAATTTTTGTCAAAAAATTATTGCCGACATCAGAAGCAGAAACTGATCTAATAGAGCCATAAATTACATATTGTGTTTTAGCTACACGTGCTAAATTATCTAAATTATTTTGTAAATTGCTTGTTAATGAGTTGGCAGTAGGTACAAGATGTACATTAACAGGCATTGGTGGTTTGATCATTACTGCATTTGAACGTGATATGCCTTCATATAGCATAGTTGAAATTACTTCATTAATATTATCAATACCAGCACTGCCTTGATAAGCATAATTATCTACATATCTAATAGGAATAGGGAGTATGCTCTTTTTGTAATGACCAAAATCACATACAATCACATTTTTATCAATAAAAATTTTAGCAGTAACAGAAACGCTGTTTGAGGTACGTTGCTCACTAATAACTGTGACTTTTTTAACTTGGCTTTGAGAGCGTAAATTTATATTGTCATAGGTTAATGTTCCATTAAAACTAGTTTGGCTGATACGAATAGATGCACCTGATTCTAGTAAGGCATTTCTAATAGCATCATTAATAGCGCTTTCTCTAGCCCCTTTAACATCACCATCAACAATAGCAGCATTACCCTGAGCAGTATACCAAGCAGCTGTAGCATTAAGACTAAAAATTAAGCTAAAAAGGCATAGTAATTTTAGAATCTGTCTCATTTTCAATAAGGCATTTAAAATATGCCCCTCCAGTTTTTGATTAGATAAAGGCTTAAGTTATAGCAAACATAGAGCCTGTCAAAAAGTCTTTAGTTGGCATTTTCTTTGCATGAATCATACCAAAAATAGCTTTAAACTAAAGTATAGCTATGTAGTTAATTTATGAATATATAACATATATAGGGAAATTAAAAAGAGGTTTGCAAATGAAGAGTCTAGGTAAATTTGTCATGACAGCTTGTTGCATGATGGTGCTTGCCTCTTGCTCGTCTAATAATGGTGCTAGTCAAAAATATGTCAATACCCCAAGTCAAGAAATTGCAGCTGAACACGATATTGACGGTTATGTTTATGTGCAAGATGGTATGCAAATTAGTGCCATTGTTTCTAACATGGCAGATACTTTGTATACCACACTGTATAATAGATTTGAAAAAGAGTCTACAACTTACCATTTTAACCAACAAGGTAAGTATGTTAAAACTGTAAATTTCCCAACAATAGCAATTAGTTCTTTCTTTGATACAGATACATATGAGGATGCAGGTTATTTAGGCAGAGAGCTTGCTGAATTGTTTGTACATGAAATGAATAAAAGAAACATTGAGGTTAGTGAATTTAAACTCACTGGTAAGATTAGACTTACTAAAGAAGGTGAGTACATTATGTCACGTGACTATAGAGCTATAGCTAGTAAAGCTAAAGTAGCTAATATTTTAAGTGGCAGCATGACTCGTAATGATAGAGGTATTGTTGTTGTAGCTCGTGTTATTGATGTAAAAGATACTACAGTAGTAGGATCTGCTACAGGCTTTATACCATACAAATATCTACCAAGTTGCTATAGAACAGCACAAAAGAATTGTAAGATTTCAGGTCAAGCTAGTTTTAATCAATATAACTTAAATATTGATCCTCAAGTATTAAAATATGCTGCAAAAAATCCTAGTGAATATAATGAGCTATTACAAATAGCAGCAGGTAGTGCAGGCTCAAACTCACAAATATCTTCTGTAAATAATAGTGCACTATCAGGTAACGAAGCTGAGTTCAGACAACAAGTTGCAAATAAAGGTTTTATTGATAAGGTTTTTGGTAGATGTACTTTTAGTAATTGTGATAATCCTGTCATTTATGATGCTAATACCACTAGAGTTAATAATACTTTAATTCGTAATGCTGGCAACCAAAGTCAGTATGACAGATTACAAAATAAATAGTAGGAACTTAGTATGAAAAAGTTAACATTATTGGGTACTATAGCTTTAATTCTTTTAACTCAAAGTGCTTGTACTAACTTTTTACGTTCAACTAGCAATAGTGTACAAAATGCTTTTAATTACATTGATACAGGTGTAAATAAGCCTGATGATTTTCCAATTTTAAGATCAACAGGTTATGCTGTTATTTCTCGTCAAAGAGGTCCAAGTAATAGCGAAAAGTATATGCAGGCTATGAGAGCTTCAAAACTTGATGCTTATCGTGAGTTAAGTGAGCAAGTTTATGGTGTCTATGTTAAGTCAAATGTACGCTTAAATGATACAGTACAGACACGCAGTAGTGTTCAAGGTGATGTAGAGGGTGTAATTCACGGTGCTAGAGTGATTAGACAATATCCATCAGGTGATAGCTATGTTACAGAGCTTGAATTAGATACTAAGGTTTTATATGACATGTATCAAATGCGTGGAGCTTTTTAATTAAAAGAGGTTTATTATGATCAGTAAATTTAGACCAGTAAACCAACAGGTGCTACCTATTACTCACTATCTTGATGAGCAAGATAAGCTTTTAGATGAGATACAAAATATTTTAGTACGTGAATTTAATTGTATAAAAGATCGTAAACTTGAGCTTTTAGAATCAATTGCTGAGAAAAAGTCAGCTATTGTGTTGAAGTTACAACAAAATGATCAAAAGTTGAAACTTCATCCTCAAAGTAAGGATTTAAAAACTGAGTATCAAAAAAGAGTAGAAGCCATAAAGAGTAAGTTACAAATGTGTCAAAGAATTAATGATACTAATGGTAAATTAATTAATTCTTGTATTGCTTCAAACCGTCGTTTGAGCTCATTACTAATGGTAAGCAGAGATAAAGATACTAAAAATATGACCTACACTGAAAAAGGTGGTACTGTAGCCAAAGGTCTTGCTCGCTTAAATATTCAGGCTTAATCACATAAGATAAAAGATGGCAAAGTTCATCTTTTATTTTAATTTAATTTTTCCTGCCATATCTTTAGTTTTTATTATACTTTCTTAATTTATATTTTATTTTTGATTTTGATTATAATTTTAGCTTTAGTTTAAATTTTGACTTAAGTTTAAACTTAAATTGATTATTAAAAATGTTGGTAATAACAAACAATTGACACTATTTTTTCCTTAATTTAGATTTATTTTTGTGAATTTTTATTTTGCTTATATTCTTTTAAATTTTTTATTTTTATTTATTCTTTAAAATCAAAGTGATATAAGGTGTACATAGGTATTTAATTTACATTTTTTACTTTAAATTAGTAAGTAAATATCTTTTCTTTTTACTATGTAGGAACATTGTTTTTGGAGGAAAAGATGTTAATTACTAATAATGTGACATTATGTGGTTTAGTTATGCCTTGTGATGATAAGGTTTATATTAATAGCTTAGGGCATAAAGTTAAAACTTTTATTTTAAGGACTGCTGAAAATTGGTCTAGTAAGTATCAAAATAAAATTCATTATGAATATCATAAGATAGTGTTAAAAGATACAGGTTCTTATAATACTTTATCAAAATATCAATGTTTAATTGTTACAGGCAACAAGTTATTAGTTGAGGGTAAATTACGTTATAGAGTAAGCTCCGAACAAGGGGGTACCACTAGATTTGTTGAGATTGATGCTTATAGTATTGATCTTATGGCTATTGTGGATAAAAATGATGCTCTTGATTTAAGAACAGTAGCAGAATCTTATATTGCTAATAATACTAGTAATACTAGTAATACTAGTAGTACTAGTAATACAAATGATATAAATGTTGCAGATGAAACATCTTCAGATAACAGTGTCAATTTTAATAATGAAAAATTAATACAAGAGAATAGTTTAAATGATATAAATAATTTAAGTGATTTAAATAAATTTAATGATATTGAGGTTTTAGGAAATGCTGTTAATGATGATGAGTTAGCTACTATATAGGTTAATAAAATTATTATAGAACATAGAATATAAGGTTTAATTATGAATTTAGCTAATATATTTAAAGATAATAAATTAATATTTGATGATTTTTTTGATACAGAAGTTGTAGATATCAATACTATTCCTAAACTTGATTTAAATTATGTGTTTGATAATGATACGTTAAATGAGGTTTTGTGTTTTTTAAAATATCCTTTAAATGATGGTTTATATCTACAAGGTCCTAGTGGGTGTGGAAAGACTACTTTAATTTTACAAATTGCTGCTAGACTTAATTATCCTGTACAACAAATTACTTTATCAAATAAAAGTGATATTAGTGAATTAGTAGGGCGTTTAACTTTAGAAAATGGTGAAGTATGCTATGCTGAAGGTGCACTAAGTTTAGCTATGAAACAAGGTGCTATTTTAATTTTAAATGAAATTGATTTATTAAACTCATCAGAACTTGCAGCTTTAAATGATGTAATAGAGGGAAGACCTTTAACTTATCTTGGCAAAGATTTTCATATACAAAAACCACACAAACAATTTAGAATTGTAGCTACAGCAAATACTAAAGGTAATGGTGATGAAATAGGTTTTTATAGTGGTACTAAAATTTTAAATCAAGCTTTTTTAGATAGATGGCGTTTTATTGATATTAATTATTTATCTAAAACACAAGAACGTAAGGTTTTAAAAAAAGCTTGTCCGCAATTACCAAAAGAATATCTTAATGCTTTGCTTGCTTTAGCTTGTGATTTGCGTTTATTAAATGAGGTAAAGGATACTGATAATACAGAAATTTCAGCTCCATTTACTACAAGAGCTGTGCTTAGAATTGCTAAAATCTTTATATATACTCAATGTCTAAGTATGCAAAGAGCTATAGAGTTAGGTTTTGCTAATCGTCTAAATAAAATAGAAAAAGAGTATGTATTACGTCTTGCTAATGATATTTTTGGCAGTGTTTTAATTAAGCAAAGCTTTAAAGAAGTTTTAGAAGGGCTTAATTAGATGAGAAAATAAAGGTACTTAAGAACATACTCAAGTACCTAAAATAAAATGTAAACAACGTTAAACTAATAAAACCCCCGCCTAAGCAGTGAGGGGTTAAATATATCTAATAAGCTATATTAGCTAAATATAAAAGCAAACTCTGACTCTGCATCAATAATTTTTTGAGCAAGCTGATTAGCATCAACCTTATAGTCACCACTTGCAAGTCTTTGTCTAAAGGCATTAACTTTATCTTGATCAATACCATCACTATTAATTGCAATTTTTTTAGCTTTATCTAGCCTCTCAGCATCAGCTATGTTCACTGAATAATCTTTGTTTGTAACTACAGCAGACTCTTCAGCTTTGTTTTGAACTAGTTTCTTTACATCCTTTTTAGTGACCGCTTGGTCTATGGCTTTTATTGAGCGGTCGGAAAATACTTCTAGTGCCATGACAAAATTCCTCTCTTAAATATAAATGCTTGGTACTATATGTATCGTTAAGATTAGAAATTTTTTAACAAATTTATTAAAAAAAATATTATTATTTTTCAATATGTTAAAAAAATTATTTTTTTATACCTATAATGAGATTAAGACAGAGTTTGGTCCTACAACCATAGCTATAATGGTTTTGCCTGTTTTTATATTTTTAATTTTAATAAAATCATTCATAGAACCATCTTCTAAAGCTAAGCCTGTTGTTTTTAAAGTAAGACCACCACTTTGTGCTGCAATATTAACCTTTTCACCTTTACAAACTACACAAATATTACCATCGCGTATTTGAGATCCTGCCTTGATATTCTTTTTAACTTTAGAGCCAACTAAAACATAGCTATCATTGATAGCTGTATCTAAAACCTTACTCTCATCAATATAATCTAGGTTCAAATCCGCATTAGAAATAACTTCACCTTTATTTAGATCTCGTGAAGCTATTAAGACTTTTTGTTGTTTAATAACTTCAACGGGTACTAAGACTGTATATTTATTTTTTGGATCATTACAGACTATTTTAACAATGGATGTAGGCTTTATTTCATTGCCTTGTAATTGTGCAGTAAGGTAGTTAGGACATTTACCGCCATAATTACGTCTTGGATCTAAAGTAGCTGCTTTTGTGATAATTTTTTGATCATCATCAATTTTGCCTTTAAATTGGGCAAGCACATATTGTGAAGCTACATATTCTAAAAAGCTTGCTTCTTCTTGACTTGCTATAGCTTTTGAGCAAAATAAAAAAGAAAATTCAATAAAAATGGTAAAAACTGTAATTATCTTATATAATTTCATAGATAGAAATTCCAAAGTTAGCGTTTATTATTTAGATTTTATATGCGCTTCAAAGATTGTACAAGTAAATAGTTATAAAATATAATTAGGGCTATGTTTTTTTATATATTTTAAAAATTGGTTAGTCTTAAAAATAGCATTTATAACTATATGTTATCACTAAAAGGGAAGGTATATGGCTGGAGTAATGGATTCTGTTAACCAACTAACTGAATTAGTTGGTCAAAACCGAATGGAGCTTTTGTTATTTAAGCTCTCAGGATTAAGACAAAGATATGGTATTAATGTGTTTAAGGTTCGCGAAGTCTTGCCTTGTCCACGCCTTACCGTAATGCCAAAACTGCATAAATTTGTAGTTGGTGTAGCACATATTCGTGGTCAAACATTGTCTGTAATTGATCTTGCTTATGCTATAGGAGGCAGACCTACTGCTAATTTTGAAAAGAATTTTATTATTATTGCTGAGTACAATCGTTCAACACATGCTTTTTTAGTTTCTAGTGTAGAGCGTATTTTAAATATGAATTGGAATAAGATTATGCCACCACCAAAGGGTGCAGGTAATTCCAATTATATGACCGCAGTAACCGAAATTGATAATGAGCTTGTTGAGATTTTAGATGTTGAAAAGATTTTAGATGAAATTTCACCAAGTCAATTAGATGTAAGCTCTGAAGTTATTGCAGCAGCTCAAGAAGCAGGTAAGAAGGTACCTGAACATTGCCGTGTGCTTGTAGCTGATGATTCTAAGGTTGCTTTAAATCAAGTAAGCAAAGCTATGCGTGATCTTGGCGTTGATGTAATTAAAGCTAGTGATGGTAAAGAAGCTTTAGATATTTTACGTGAGCTTAGTCAAAAAGGTCCAATTAAAGATAGTATTGAGCTTGTTATATCTGATGTTGAAATGCCAGAAATGGATGGTTATACTTTATGTGCATCTATAAGACAAGATCCTCTATTAAAAGATCTTTATGTAATTTTACATACCTCTTTATCAGGTGTATTTAACCAATCATTGGTAAGTAAAGCTGGTGCTAATGATTTTATACCTAAATTTAATCCAGATGAGCTAGCCGCAGCTGTAGAAAAGGGTATTCATCTTGTAGAGTCAGGTACCTCAGGTGCTGATAACATAATGAAGTAGTACATAATAAGGTTTTAATTCTCATTATACTTTTATTTTATAGATAAGTGGTGTAATTATGGGTGTTTTTGACTTTTTAAAAGCAAAAAATTTTAATGAAAATGATGATGGATTTGAGAAAAAAGATGCTCGTAGAGATAATAGAGATGATATTTCTAAATCATCTTCAGGCTCTGCTTCCACTCAAAAAAGAGGTTTTACTATTTCAAATAATGGACCTTCAACAGAGATCAAGCCAAGACCATCATTAGATAATTCTGTAGACAGCAGCGGTAGAGCTAAGGCTAAATTTGAGCCAAGTAATTATCCAGGTGTTACAAAATTAGCTCTTGAGGCTCAACGTGTAGCATATGATAATGTAATTAGAAGAAATCCTAATGTACAAGTTGCTACACAAGATGAATTAGGAGTGCAGTCTCGTAGTGTTAGTGATTTGCAATATAGAAGGTTTGCCTCCTATATTGAAGAGCAAAGTGGTATTGTTCTAGGTGACAGCAAGCAATATCTTGTTAATAGCCGTTTATCTACTCTATTAATCAGATTTAATATTCCATCAATTGACGAGTTGATCAATAAAGCAATGAATCCTGCAGTTTATAAAGAGATTTCAACTGCTGTTATTGATGCTATGACCACTAATGAGACTTTGTGGTTTAGAGATAATTACCCATATTTAGCTTTAAAGAATATTATTTTGCCAGAACTTGCTCGTCGTGGTAAGTCACCTGTTAGAATTTGGTCAGCAGCTTGTAGTTCAGGTCAAGAGCCATATTCTATAGCTATGGTAGTACAAGAACAAGCTACACAAGTAGTACATGTTGATCCTGCTAATACTCAGATTACAGCAACAGATTTATCACCTGAAATGGTAGAAAGAAGTCGTTTTGGTTTATATGATTCACATGCTTTAGCTCGTGGTTTATCAGCTGAGCGTAAGGCTAAGTTCTTTAAGCCAACTAAAGACCCTAACGTTATGGAGGTTGATGATGTCATTAAGTCTATGGTGTCATTTAAGCAATTTAACCTTCTAAACTCATTTTCTCTACTAGGTAAATTTGACATCATTTTCTGTCGTAACGTTTTAATTTATTTTAGTAATGAAGTTAAAGCTCAAATTTTAGAAAAATTTGCAGGTAATTTAAATCCTGGTGGTTATTTATTCTTAGGTTCATCTGAGTCAATTAATGGACTTACCGATAAATATGAGATGGTTCGTTGTAACCCTGGTATTGTATATAGACTAAAAGATAGATAATATTAAATAACCTATTGATTTTTAAATAAAAACCTGTTGGCATGGGCTTTGCTTTACTCTTATATGAGATTTTAAGTAAACAATTTGACAGCAGGTTTTTTTATGTCTTTATCATTTGACAAAGTATTTGGTGTTCATCAATATACTATAAAAGTACGCAATGACAGAGCACAGGTTATTGCAAGTAACCTAGCTAATGCAGACACCCCTGGCTATAAGGCAAGAGATGTTGACTTTAATACTGCTTTAGTGCAGCAATCTAATTTTAAGTTTGAGGATAATAACCCACCTATGGTTAAAACCTCAGAGCGTCACTTAGATATAAGTGATTTAGATAATGAGCCTCAGTTAACCTTGAAATATCGTTTACCTCATCAAGCAGATACAGGTAATGGTAATACCGTAGAATCTAGTGTAGAGAAGATGAATTACATGAGCAATACTATTGAGTATCAAGCTAGTGTGCAGTTTTTAAATGGTAGAATTTCTAAGTTAATGAATGCACTAAGAGGCGGTAATTCTTAGGAGTAGAAAATGAGTGTATTTAGAATTTTAGACATTGCAGGTACTGCAATGAATGCTCAATCTGTAAGATTAAATGCAACAGCTTCAAACCTTGCTAATGCTGAAAGTGTTAGCTCTTCTGTTGATCAAACATATAAAGCTAGACGTCCTTTATTTAGTGCAGCTATGGAAGAAGCTTTAGAGTATCAAAAAAATACTGGTGAGCGTGTTGATCCTATATCAGGTGAGCCATATGGTATTGGTGTTGCTTTAAAAGGTGTTATTGAATCTGATGCACCAGCAATTGCTGAGTATAATCCAAATCATCCATTAGCTGATGAAAATGGTTATATTTATAGGCCAAATGTAAACCCTGTCGAAGAAATGGCAGATATGATGTCAGCTTCTCGCTCATATCAAACAGCAGTACAAGTTGCAGATTCTGCACGTAAGATGCTATTACAAACACTAAAAATTGGTCAAGGCTAGCAAATTTTTACTAGCTATGTTATACTAGTGTAAGTAAAACTTGGGGATGATTATGGATTCGACCGGAATCATGGAGTCCTAAGTGCATGTCGAGGTGCGGTAGGCCTCGTTAACAAGCCGCAAAAAAATAGTCGCAAACGACGAAAACTACGCAATCGCAGCTTAATAACCTGCGCGTTGCCCTCAGTGTCTAGTCTTTCTAGTGACATTAGGCAGAATCTGGGGTCAGTTATTCACTAGATCGTGTGAATCCTCCGTCTGTAGGTGAAGCATTAAACTAAAAAAATTCAGACTGGGTATCAGGTGGCGTGGCGGTCCGCAGCCTATACTAAGATCATAGATTGCCTAAACATGTAGTACTGAAGATGAAGTATTTTGGGACGCGGGTTCAACTCCCGCCATCTCCACCAAAAGATCACATCAATATATCAAGTCTTATTATATTGTCTAAGCTTTAAAAGTATTGAGTTTAATATCAATACTATTTATTTAGGTTTGTTGGGTAATTTTATTTGAAATTAGTTAAAAGCTTTGAATAGTGTTGAATTATTTGTTTATTTATGTCTATAAAAATAATTTTATCAAAATTATAGTTATCTAAATTTCTTAAGTATTCTGCTACTGTATTAAAAGCAATATTACAAGCTTGTTCTATAGGATACCCATAAACACCACAAGATATACTAGAAAAGGCTAAGCTTTTTAGTCCATACTGTTTAGCAAGTTCTAATGAGTTTAGATAACAAGACATCAGCAATTGTTTTTCATTATGCATACCACCATGCCAAATAGGTCCTACTGTATGTATAACATACTTACAAGGTAAATTATAAGCTTTTGTTATCTTAGCTTGACCTGTTTCACATCCATTTAAGGTTAAGCACTCTTGCAGTAGTTTAGGTCCAGCTGCTCTATGTATTGCTCCATCTACCCCTCCACCTCCTAATAATGCATTATTAGCAGCATTTACTATAGCATCAACTTTAAGTGCTGTTATGTCACCAAATTTAATTTCAAGTATACTCATAATTTAAGCCTTAAAATTTTTTTTCATGATACGTGCTTTATCTAATTGCCATTGTCTATCTTTAATACTATCACGCTTATCATGAGCTTGCTTACCACGAGCTACACCTATTTCAAGCTTAGCAAAAGATCCTTTCCAATAAAGTTTTAAAGGTATTAGGGTATAACCTTGTCTTTGTGTTAGACCAATTAATTTTGAAATTTCTTTTTTGTGTAAAAGAAGTTTACGAGTACGAGTAGGATCGGATACTACATAAGCACAAGCACTATTTAAAGGATTAATAGTAGAGCCTAATAAAATAGCTTCAGCACCTTTAATAGTTACATATGCTTCTGCTATATTAGCTTTACCTGCACGTAAAGATTTAACTTCCCAACCTTGAAGACTTAAACCAGCTTCATAACGATCTTCAATAAAATACTCATGATTTGCTTTTCTATTTACAGCAATAATATTATTTACTTGTTTTTTCTTAGTTGCCATTATTGATCCTTTTATATAAATTTTTTTAAAAATTATATTAATTTGCTAAAGTTAGCAAAAAAAATCTCGATTTAAGATAAGTACCACAATATTACGTCATTGTAGCATTTAAAATTACGTAATATAAATAGACAGTTATTTATACTATAATATTGATAGCGAATTGTCACAATAAAAATATGGTGAATTAGATGTCACAAAATAATAACAAAGAATATAATGGCTATGATGGTTTTGTACAAAAGGTATCTTTTTTCAAATCCTTTACTTCTTTTAATTGTAGAGATATGTCAATTGCTCATCGTGTGTACGCAAGTCAGGCAATATTGATTGCTTTATTCTTTATAGCTGTAGTAGCTATTTTTATTATTGCTAATAATACATTATCTTTTTATGATTCTTCACGTCAATCTGGTGCTAGAGCCTCTTTTAATTGGTCTACAAAAGTTGCTGATAATATTTTGGAGTTAAATCGTTTTTTTAATAATTTTGCAAGTAGTGATTCAACACAAAGAAAAGAAATAATTGTTGATATAGAAAAACAACTAGATATTTTGAAGAATAATCTGCAAAAGACTAATAGTTTTTTACAAACAATTAAACATGAAAAAAAGCAGCTTATTTTACAAGAAGCCAGTAAAGTCAATGATGGTATTGAAGGTTTGTATAAAAATGTACAAGATGCTATAGATGCATATGCAGACGGTGATGTAAATACAGTGATATTTGTTAAGGAGTTAATTTTAAGAGACTCACTTGCTATTTTGACTCATCAAAAGACTCTGCGTAATAATCTTTATAATATTTTAGAGTCTGAGCAGATAAAGGCTAAAGATTATATCAATGCAACTAAATACACTATGTTATTTTCATTTGCTTTGGCTTTATTTATTGCTATTTTAACTTCAGTTACTATTAGACGCTCTTTAGTAAAAGATACTAGACGCTTGTTACATACTCTAGTTCAAATAGCTAAAGGTAACTTAAATAAAAAAGTTCAATTAGAAAGCAAAGATGAAATAGGTAATATTTCACAATTAGTTGATGGTTTTGTTGATAATACCAAAAGTATTTTACAGATGATTAAAGATGATGTTAGTCAATTAAATGAAATGGTAACATCTAATTCACAAGCTATAGATAAGACTAATGATGCTATTTCTATTCAACATAATACAGCAGGAGATGTATTATCAGCAGCTTCCATGCTTAAAACATCAGTTTCAAAAGTTACTGAGTTTGCTCAATCTACTTTAGAAGAAGTAAAAAATGCTGAAATTGCTTCTGAAACATGCAGGCGCACTATGTCTGATAATATTACTACAACGCATACCTTATCAGATCGTTTACGTGCTTCATCTTTAGCAGTAAGTAATATAAATGAAATGGGTGATCAAATTAAAGCTATTGTTAAAACTATTGCAGATATTGCAGATCAAACTAATCTTTTAGCTTTAAATGCAAGTATTGAAGCTGCTCGTGCTGGTGAAAATGGTAGAGGTTTTGCTATTGTGGCTGATGAGGTGCGTGAACTTGCTATTAAGACAGCATCTTCTACTAAGGAAGTTAGCAGTACTATTTTAGAATTATCAGATGCTGTAAATAAGTCTGTTGAAGTGATGGCAAGTTGTGAAGATGAGATGGCAAATTCTCTACAACAAAGTTCTAAAGCTAATTCATCAATTGAGGAGATTATGGGTATTATTGCAACTATTACTGATATGTCTGAGCAAATTGTAACCTCATGTCAAACCCAATCACAATCAGCAACTGAAATTAATAATTCTATTGAAAATATCTCAAAACTTGCAGATGATAGCTATAATAGAATGCTTGCTGTACAAAAGTCTATGCAGGAGCTTGATAATTTAGCTGAAAAACAATCTAAGATTTTAGATCAGTTCCATATGTAAATTTTTATTATAATTTTATAAAGCTACTGTTCATGTAGCTTTATAAAAGCTAAAGTCTGCTCATATAATATCTTTGTGATGCATTTTATTTAATAAACATCTATTATCTGCCTTAATAAAAAAAATTATGATATAATCATTTGTCAAGTTTGACTAACTATAAGCTATAGGAAATTCTTTAAATAGTAGGCATAATTTTGCACCTAAAAACTAAAAAGACTTTAGGTGTATATACAGGCTCTTGATGCATAGCATCATAAATTTGTAGATCTACATATTAAAGCTAGTAAAAATAGCAATGAAAATTGAAAAATTCTTGCAAAAGAACTATTTGATAATGGCTATTATTCTAGCTGATGTGAGTAAACTTGTTTAGTTGCATAAAATAAGAAAGATTTACAAAGTGAGTTGTTAGTTGTGCTAGTAAGCTTGAACTGAACTTTATAATTTAGTTTGGGTACTTTACAAATATAGCTTAGGTTATGTCGTTAATTATTGTTGTTACCTTATTCTGAGTTTGTGATCGGAGTGAGGCGTATTTATTCACAAAGGAGCATAAAAATGGCATTAACTGTTGAAGATAAGGCAAAAATCGTAGCAGAGTTTGCAAGAGGCGAGAAGGATACTGGTTCTCCTGAAGTTCAGATTGCATTATTATCACGTAGAATTAGTGATTTGCAACCTCACTTCCAAAACAATAAGAAGGACCATCACAGCCGTCGTGGTTTATTACGTATGGTTGCTCAACGTCGCAAACTTTTAGACTATCTAAAGGCTAAGGATAATGCTCGTTATCTTGCAATTGTTGAGAAGTTAAAGCTCCGTCGCTAGTTTTAGCTATGGTGCGGGCGGTCTTTGGCCGCCCATATTGTACCTGATTTGTCTATTAAATAATGTACTTATATAAGGCTTTGATTTTAAAAAAATAAAGTATATTCAAAAAGCGGAAAGGATATATTTTATTTTATGCTGTTTGTTGTAGGTTAGTTGTTTAATAAATAAATCCTCAATTGGAGAATTTGTTTAATGAGTTTAAACCCAATCACCCGTACCTTTAAATATGGTAGACATACCATCACTCTTGAGACGGGTGCTATCGGTCGTCAGACTGATTCTGCTGTAATGGCATCAATGGACGACACTTCTGTTTTTGCAACCGTAGTATGTAATAAAAGAGAAGAGGTTGCAGGTCGTGATTTTTTCCCATTAACTGTTAACTATCAAGAACGTTCTTATGCTGTAGGTAAGATACCTGTTAGCTTTTTTAGACGTGAAGGCAGAGCTTCTGAGGGAGAAACATTAATTTCAAGACTGATTGATCGTCCTTTAAGACCTTTATTCCCAGATGCTTTTGTTAATGAAGTTCAGGTTATTGTTACTGTAATGTCAGCAAATCCTGAAATTCCTACAGATATTATTTCAATTATTGCAGCATCTGCTGCTCTTGCTACCTCTGGTTTACCTTGGAATGGTCCTTTAGGTGCTGCACGTGTTGGTTATATTGATAATCAATATGTATTAAATCCATTATCTAAAGAAATAGATAAATCAGACCTTGATTTAGTAGTAGCAGGTTCTGATAAAGCAGTAGTAATGGTAGAGTCTGAAGCTAATATTCTACCTGAAGATGTAATGCTTGGTGCTGTGATGTATGGTCATGAGCAACAACAAGTTGTGATCAATGAGATTAAAGAATTTGCTAAACAAGTAAATAAAGAGCCTTGGGCATGGCAAGCACCTGAAGTTGATCATGAGCTTATTGATGCTGTTAAAGAGTGTGCAAGCACACAAGTTGGTGATGCTTTTAGAATTGTTGATAAGCTTGAAAGACAAGATAAACTTGCAGCTATTGAACAAGCTGTTGTAGAGCAATTAACTGCACAAAAAGAAGAATGGGCAGAAAAGCAAAATGAAATTGCTAAAATTTTCTTTGAGCTTGAAAAGAATATTGTAAGAGAGCGTATTTTATCAGGTGAAAAACGTATTGATGGTAGAAGTTTACGAATGATTAGACCTATTACCATTGGTACTGGTATTTTACCTCGTGTACATGGTAGTGCTTTATTTACACGTGGTGAAACACAAGCTATTGCTACTTGTACTCTAGGTTCTGAGCGTGATGCTCAAACTTTTGAGGATATGACAGGAGTACGTACTGATAGATTTATCCTACATTACAATTTCCCTCCATATTGTGTAGGTGAAACTGGCCTTTTAGGCTCACCTAAGCGTCGTGAAATTGGTCATGGACGTTTAGCTAAACGTGCCTTACGTGCTGTTTTACCAAGCATGGATGATTTCCCATATTCAATACGCGTGGTAAGTGAAATTACAGAATCAAATGGTTCTTCATCTATGGCTTCTGTTTGTGGTGGTTCACTTGCTTTATTTGATGCAGGTGTTCCATGTAAGGCAGCTGTTGCTGGTATTGCTATGGGCCTTGTTAAAGAGGGTGAACGTGTAGCAATTTTGACTGATATTATGGGTGATGAAGATCATCTAGGTGATATGGACTTTAAGGTAGCAGGCACTAAAGATGGTGTAACTGCTCTGCAAATGGACATTAAAACTGATGGTATTACTCGTGAAATTATGCAGCAGGCTTTAACAGATGCTCATGCAGCTAGAATTCATCTTTTATCTGTGATGAATGAAGCTTTAGCAGATCCTCGCAGTGATTTATCAGATTATGCACCTCGTATGATTACCATGAAAGTTCCTGCTGATAAAGTTAAGGATATTATTGGTAAAGGTGGCTTTACTATACGTTCAATTCAACAAACAACTAATACTACTATTGATATTAGTGATGATGGTGAAGTTAAGATTTCAGCTCCAACAGCTAAAGCAGCTAATGATGTAATTGCAAAAATCAATGAGCTTTTAGTTGAGGTTGAAGTTGGTGTTGATTATGAGGGTAAAGTTGTAAGAATTACTGATTTTGGTGCTTTTGTAAACATTCTTCCAGGTAAGGATGGTTTAGTACATATTTCACAGATAGCTGATGAGAGAGTTGAGAATATCAACGATTATCTAAAGCTTGGTGATGTAGTTAAAGTAAGAGTACTTGAAATTGATAATTCAGGTCGCATACGTTTATCTATTAAAGCTTTAACAGAAGAAGCTAATAAGGCTTTATCCATGCAAAATGAAGCTCAAGATTTGACATCAGAAAATCTAGAGCAAAAAGAAGATGTTGTTCAAGATGATAGTGTTTCTGAGGTTACTGCTCAAGTGACAGAAGAGGTAGATACACCGTCAAGTCAGCAACTCAAGGATAAAAATTAACAATATACTTAATTAAGGCCCGAGAGTTCGGGCTTTTATTGTCTTTAGGGAGTAGAAAATGCCTACACGTGAACATTTTTCATCAAGATTAGGCTTTGTTTTAATCGCTGCAGGCTGTGCCATTGGTCTAGGTAATGTGTGGCGCTTTCCTTTCATTGTTGGTCAGTATGGCGGTGCCTTATTTGTTTTAATTTATATATTTTTCTTATTAGCTTTCGGTCTGCCTTTACTTACAATGGAATTAGCTATAGGTCGTGCTTCAAGACGCTCTTTGGCTCACTCTTTTGAAACCTTACAAGGGACTAAAGATTCTAAATGGCGCTACAATAAATATTGGATGATAGCAGGCAACTATGTTTTGATGTCATTTTATAGTGTAGTTACAGGTTGGATGCTTTATTATTGCATTAAAAGTTTTACAGGTGAGTTTGCTGTATTGAGCACAGCTCAAGCTGCTGGTGAAGCTTTTGGTCACATGTTATCTTCTCCTGCAGATATGCTTGTTAGTATGATAGCTGTAGTTTCTTTAGGTTTTGGTATTTGTGCTTTAGGTTTACGTAAGGGTGTTGAACGTATTACTAAGCCTCTTATGATAGTACTATTTTGTTTGCTTATTTTCTTAGCCTTACGTTCTGCATTTTTACCTGGTTTTAAAGAAGGTATTACTTATTATTTAAATCCAAATTTAGATTATGTAAACAAATATGGTATTAAAGGCTTTTTTGAAATTTTATCAGCAGCTATGGCTCAAGCCTTTTTTACCTTATCTATAGGTATTGGTGCAATTCAAATATTTGGTACATACATGAGTTCCCAAAATACCTTAGCATCTGAAGCTGTAACTATTTTATCTTTAGATACCACAGTAGCTTTATTATCTGGTTTTATTATTTTTCCAGCTTGCTTTAGCTATGGTGTTGAGCCAGGTCAAGGTCCAGGTCTAATTTTTGTAACATTAGTATCAGTATTTTCTAATATGGATAGTGGATATTTATGGGGAGGATTTTTCTTCTTATTTATGTTCTTTGCTGCAATATCTACTTTAATTGCTGTATTTGAAAATATTATTGCTATTGGTATGGAATTATTTAATACTTCAAGACGTCGTGCTGTGATGGTAAACTTTGTTGTAATTTTAGTAATTTCTTTACCTTGCTTATTTGGGTTTAATGTTTTAAGTGATTTTCATCCATTTGGTGGAGGTTCAACATTGTTAGATTTAGAAGATTTTATTGTTTCTAACAATATCCTACCATTTGGTGCTTTATGTTATGTGGCTTTTATTACTTGGCGTGGTGGCTGGGGCTTTGATAATTATTTAAAAGAAGCAAATACAGGTCGCGGTTTAAAAATCCCATCTTGGGGTATTACTTATTACAGATTTATTTTACCAATAGTCATTTTCTTGCTAATTGTATACGGTTATTTTGGTGTATTTGGAAAATAATTAATGGAACGCGAGCAATTTTCAACCCGTCTTGGGTTTTTACTAATAGCAGCAGGCTGTGCTATTGGTCTTGGTAATGTGTGGAGATTTCCATACATTACTGGTCAATATGGTGGTGCTATTTTCGTTATCATTTATTTATTGTTTTTATTTTTAGTAGGTATTCCTTTATTAACAATGGAGTTAAGTGTAGGGCGTGCCTCAAGAAAAAGTCTAGGTAAATCATTTGAGACTTTAACTCCTCACAGCAATTGGAGTAAAAATAAGTATTGGATGATAGCTGGTAACTATATTTTAATGTCATTTTATAGTTTAGTTACAGGTTGGGTGCTCTATTACACTATCAATGTTTGGAGTGGTTCATTTGGTACTAATTTAGATCAAGCAAAAGCAGGTGCTATATTTGGAGAACTTCTTAGTGATCCATCAAGCATGTTTATTTGTGCTTTATGTGTAATTGTAGGTTCTTTCGCTGTTTGTGCTCTAGGCTTGCGTAAAGGTGTGGAGCGTATTACTAAACCTATGATGTTATTATTGTTTGCAATATTAATTTTTTTGGCTCTAAGATCATTTACTTTACCAGGATTTAGTGAAGGTATTAGTTATTATTTGATGCCTAATTTTGATAATTTACAAAACCAAGGTATTTTAAATGCTATATCAGCAGCTATGGGACAAGCCTTTTTTACCTTAGGTTTAGGTGTTGGCTCCATTCAAATTTTTGGTTCTTATATGAACAAAAAATATAGTATTGGCTATGAGGCAGTAACTATAACCTTATTGGATACAACAGTAGCTCTACTTGCAGGCTTCATTATTTTTCCAGCTTGTTTTAGCTATGGTGTTGAGACAACTCAAGGTCCTGGTTTAATTTTTGTAACACTAGTATCAGTATTTTCAAATATGGAATACGGCAATATATGGGGAGGTATTTTCTTCTTATTTATGCTTTTTGCTGCTATTTCAACATTAATTGCTGTATTTGAAAATATTATTGCAATTTCAATTGAGGTTTTTAATATTTCACGTATTAAATCTGTAATTTATAATTGCATTGCTATTATTTTATTAGGATTACCTTGTTTATTAGGTTATAACGTTTTACAAGATATACACCCATTAGGTGGGGAGTCAACAATTCTTGATACTTATGATTTTATCTTAAGTAAGAATATCTTACCTTTTGGAGCTCTATGCTACATACTTTATATAGTATCAAAAAGAGGCTGGGGTTTTAAATCTTATATGCAAGAGGTTAACACTGGTAATGGTGTTAAGGTTCCAGGTTTTGTAATACATTATTATAGAATTATTTTACCTGTTATCATCTTTGCTTTATTTTTACAAGGATATGTAGAGTTATTTTCTTAAGGGGTAGCTTATGTCAGAGCGTGAACAGTTTTCATCACGACTAGGTTTTTTATTGATAGCGGCAGGCTGTGCTATAGGTCTTGGTAATGTATGGCGTTTTCCTTATATTACAGGGCAATACGGTGGAGCTATCTTTGTTATAATTTATTTATTTTTCCTATTAATTGTAGGTTTACCTTTACTAACTATAGAATTATCATTAGGTCGTTCCTCACGTCGCTCTGTAGCACGTGCTTTTGAAGTTTTAGAAAAACCTCATGCTAAGTGGCATTTAAATAAGTTTTGGTTAATTCCTGGCAGTTATATTTTAATGTCATTTTATGGTGTAATTACAGGTTGGATGTTGTATTACTGCATTAAAACTTTTTTAGGTGGTTTTAGTGATGGTATTACAGAAAAAATCGCAAATGAGGAGTTTGGAGCTTTATTAAATAATCCTCTTATAATGTTTGTATGCATGGTAACAGTGGTTTTTGCTTCATTTGGCATTGTTGCTATGGGTGTAGTGAAGGGAGTTGAGCGTATTACTAAACCAATGATGTTAATATTGTTTGGTTTATTAGTATTTATGGCTTTAAGATCATTTGCTTTACCTGGTTTTAGCGAGGGTATTAGTTATTATTTAGCTCCAAATTTTGATTATATAAGAGAGCATGGTTTTAATGGTTTTATGGAGATTATGTGGGCTGCAATGGGTCAGGCTTTTTTCACTTTAAGCGTTGGTCAAGGCTCAATTATGATCTTTGGTACATATATAGATAAAAAACACTCTTTAGCTTCAGAAGGTATTGTTATTTGTTTATTAGATACTACTGTAGCTATTTTAGCAGGTTTTGTAATTTTCCCAGCTTGCTTCAGTTATGATGTGTCTCCAGGTCAAGGTCCTGGTTTATTATTTGTAACTTTAACCACAGTATTTTCTAATATGAGTTTTGGTGCATTTTGGGGTGGCTTATTCTTTTTATTTATGCTTTTTGCTGCAGTATCTACTTTAATTGCTGTATTTGAAAGTATTATTGCTATCTCAATGGATCTTTTTGCTGTTTCTCGTGTTAAAGCTGTAATAGTAAATTGTGCCATCATTACAGTGATGTCTATTCCATGTATTTTAGGTTTTAACTATTTAAGCTATATTCAGCCATTAGGAGAGGGTACTGCAATTTTAGATCTACAAGATTTTATTATTTCAAATAATATATTGCCTTTAGGCTCATTAATTTTTGTGCTATTTATTACAGCAAAATCAGGCTGGGGCTTTAAAAACTATTTAGCTGAATGTAATACAGGTAGTGGTATAAAAATACCACAAGTTGTATATTGGTATTTTAGATATGTATTACCTATAATAATTATCTTTTTATTAATTGTAGGTTATGTAAATATCTTTGGTAAATAACCTATTAATATAAATAAAGATAACTTACTCAACTTAGTAAGTTAAAGAAGATAAATTAGAAAGGATAGAAGAGTATTTCTATCCTTTTTTATTGTGCGCATGGCATGCACATTTTCTAATGGGTGAAAGTCCCTAGATCGGCGAGCAGTTAGCAAGGTCAAAGTC